>JAGPDF010000065.1 GCA_018057705.1 Thermoanaerobaculia bacterium
GGTGCCAACTTCTCCCAAGGGGAGGGAGTCCGACTCGCGCGACCCGATGTCGCGGGCGCCGGGAGATACGCTCGCCTGGAAAGCTCCCGGTCCACGAAGTAGCGGGACTTCGCGACGTACAGGGGCTGCTGCCCTGCGACGAACACCACCTCGTGGTCGGGATCGAGACGCATCGCCTCGTCGGGAGTGAGCAACCGGCGCCGAATCTCCTGCTGGGTGGTGTTCCTGTCGCCCATCATCAAGCTCCCGCCGCGGTAGGAGATCTGCTTGTGGGAGACCGTGGTGTCGCCTGCCATCTGCGACAGCAGCTCCGCGGTCTCCGGCTTGTTGGCAGCGAAGGCGATCCGGACGTGGCAGTTCGCCGTGATCGACTCCTGCTTGCCGTAGACGCCCTGGTGCTGTGAGAGGTCCTGGGTGATGAGCATCGCCCGGATGTCGTAACCGGCGAGGTAGGCCAGGGACTCCTGGAAGAACTGGAGCTTCCCGAGCGCCGGGAACTCGTCGAGCATCAGGAGGAGCGGGTGCTTCCCCGCCCCTCTCCCCCGACCCGCCGAGAAGTCCATCCGCTCCGTCAGGCGCCGGCAGGCCTGGTTCAGGAGGAGCCGGACGAGGGGACGGGTGCGGCTGAGGTCGGACGGCGGAACCGTCAGGTAGAGGCTCACCGGTCGCTTGTGGCTCACCAGGTCCTCGAGCGCGAAGTCCGAGACGGCAGTGTTCTGGGCCAGGATCGGGTCGCGGTAGAGATCCAGGAAGCTGAGCGCGGTCGAGAGGACACCGGAGCGCTCGTTCGGCGACTTGTCCATCAGCGCCCGCGCTGCGGCGGCGACGGTTGGGTGCGTCCGCAGCCATTCGCCTGTCACCGGGTCGCGCCACCCAGGATGACCGGGTGGCGCGTGCTCGGTGCCCAGCAGGACCTCGAGGCTCAGGTCGATCGGGCGGTCGGGGCGCGCCAGGAAATGCGCGCAGCCGGCGAGCGTCTTCTCCTTCTCCGCATAGAGAACGTGCAGGATCAGGCCGACGAGCAGGGAGTGGGCCGTCCGGTCCCAGTGGTCGCGAATCCGATCGCCGTTCGGGTCGACCAGGATGTCGGCCACATTCTGCGCGTCGCGCACTTCCTGGTCGCCCATCCGGATCTCGAGCAACGGGTTGTAGCGCGCCCCCGAGCCATCCGAGCAGGTCGGATCGAACTTGAGGCAGAGGCTGCCGAGCTCGCGGCTGCGCCAGCCCGCCGAGAGCACCCAGTTCTCCCCCTTCATGTCGTGGACGAGCACCGAGTGCGGCCAGGTGAGCAGGTTCGGTACGACCAGCGAGACGCCCTTGCCACTGCGGGTCGGGGCGAAGACGAAGACGTGCTCCGGCCCGTCGTGCCGGAGGGTTCGCCCTCGCCCCTTTCGGCCAGGCCACTGACCCAGGATCAGCCCCGTCTCAGCGAACAGCCCGGCGTCCTTCGCCTCCCGCTCCGTCGCCCATTGTGCCGAGCCGTGCAGGTCGGACTGCGGCCTGAGTCGCCGGATCACGACGGCAACGACGATGGCCACCACAGCCGCCGCGACCCCCGTCGCCACGCCAAGAACCTGGAAGCCCGACCTCCAGAACTCCCGCGCCTCGGCCGTCGCTCCGAGACGCCGAGCCCAGACGACGACGTGGAAGGGCGTGAAGAGCGGTCCCAGCGACCAGGCGAAGGCGCCTGCCCCGAGCACGGCGACGATCGGAGAGAGCAATCGCGTGCGCTTCGGAACGAGGAGCAGCAGCGCCGCACCCCACAGCGCCCACGCTACGAGGTTCAACAGCTCCTCCCGAGCAGGGAGCGCAGGAAGCCAGGGTCGCCCGAGCGACGGGTGGAACCCGAGGCGCAGCGCGGCGTGCTGCGTCACCGCCCAAGCGACCAGCACGCCGACACCAATCACCGCCGCGAGGCCGCGAACGACGACGCCCTTGGCCGTGAGGTCGCCGTTGGACGAATGCCGATAGGGCGGCTGGGCGCTCATCGGAAGGTCAGCACCGGGTCGACGAGCGTCGTGACGCACTCGACTCGCACGGGTCCGAAATAGCGGCTGTCCCAGCTCCGCGCCTCGTAGGGTGAATGGAGCCAAACCTCCCCCGACTCCAGACGCTGAGGCCCCCGCACGTATGGCGTGAGCTCACGCCCTCCGCGATCGCGGTCGAGCGGCCGGCTGTTCGGCAGCGCGATGCCGTTGACGAGGACCGCCTCTCGGGTCACCTCGACGACGTCGCCCCCGACCGCCGCAACCATCTTCACGACCGGTTCAGCGCCGTCGGGGCAGGATCCGGCGCCGAGGTAGTGGCGCTCCATCCCGAACCTCGAGACGACCGCCGGGAGACAGACGGCCGCGCACGCGCCCGGCCGTGCGCTTCCACCGACCGAGCGGTACAGGCCCCGGGGCATGCTCGTCGAGGTGTTGATCCGGAGACCCACGGCTTGCGGGACGACATAGATCAGGAGGAAGACACCGACCGCGACCAGGGGCGCCCTCGTCCTGAGCCGAATCATCGGCCCCGGTCCTGCGACAGCTCCCGCGCGATGGTGCGGATGATCAGCAGTGCCTTCACGACCGCGAGCGGCACCTTGACCGCAGTGGCGAGCGCCTGCACGGTCATCGAGACCGTCTGCTCGACGGCGCGCCCTGGCTGCACCGTCGCAAGCGCGCGCGCCACGACGCGCGTTCCGTGGGCGAGCGCGGCTTCCTTCGGAGCCGCAGCCTTGGCTCCCCTCTCCGCCACCTCGCGCAGCACAACATGCGGCTCGACGCCGCGCCGGAGCGCTGCGGTCGCCCAAGCCGAGTCCGCGCGCTCGAGGCTGGCGGAGTAGGCGCGATGCCGGTGATACGTCGCAAGCTCGGGCGTCCCGGTGCGCCGTAGAGCCGCACGGAGCTCGGCCGCGGCTAGTCGCTCGTCGGTGGCGGATCCACCCAGAGAGACTTCAGCACTTCGAGCCGCTCCGGCTCCTCCATGTGCTGCAGACGCAGGTAGAGCCTCTCGCCCAGCAGGAGCTCGGCCCGCTGCCGGGGCCGGAGCGCCCAGTCGGGTTTGAGCAGCGTGATCCCCACGAGCGTGATCAGGGACGCGGCGAGAGTCCACACGGCGATCCCCGCCGCGCGCTCCCTCGCTGGCCTCGAGGTCGTGGGATCGCGCTTCGCCAGCGGTGCCGCCTGAACGGCTCGCTCGACCGCCTCCAGTCTTCGGTTCGTTTCCGCCATCGCGCCCTGGATCGCGGCCAGGTCGCCGCCCGTCGTGCTGCTGCGCGCCGAAGCGGGGATCGCGTTCAGTGCCTGATCGTTCGCGGCTCTCGCGGATTCGAGGAAGGTCTCTCGTCGGCTCATAGCTCACTCCGAGTCGCCGTTGCAGGCCGGTCCAGGTGAAGGACGGTCCGAGCTCCTGGCCGGGGATCACCTCGTCACCCAGGCGATAGACAATCGCGCGCACCTCGCCACCGCGACCAAGCAGCGGAAGCGGCCGGACGCCGGCGGACTCGAGGCGCTCGAGGAGCACGCTCATCGAAGGCGCGTCCGTCGCTGCCGCTCGGACGTAGGCCGCGGCGACGCTCCGCGACAACGGGCTCGGAGCGACGCTTCGGGCGAGCGCAGGCAGCGCCAGCCGACCGGCAGCCGTCGCGAGGCGCGCGCCATAGAAGAGCAGTCCGAGAGGCGAGCGCGCCGCCGCGGTGATGTCGAGAATCGGCGCCACGGCGCCCAGTCCGGACGTCCGGCGCACGGCAAGGCGAAGCGCCGAACGAGGAGAGCGAAGAGCGTAGGCCGCGCGAACAGCGTCGGCCGGGCCGTCGAGCGCCCCGGCGCCGCTGCGGGCGAGTCCGGCCGTGGCGCCCGACATGACGCCGCGCCGCGCGGCGCTCGGGAGTGCGCCGAGCTCCTTCCGCAGTGCGTCGAGGCTCGCCGGAGACCAAGGCGAGGGCGCGCGACCGGCGCCACGATCCGGCCGAGCCGCCGCGGCCGCTCGGACCGCCGTGAGGTCGCGCTCCGGCTGGTAGTCGACGCCGAGGCGCTCCTGGAGCCCTCGCCAGGAGTACGAGCGGCCGAGTGCCGAACCCCGGAAGCTCGCCCCCTCGAGCCCGTAGGAGATGCCCGAGACGTGTCCCGTGGTCGCGACCCGCGGCACCGCTTCGACTCCCGCTTCGCGCAGCCGTTCGAGGAAGACGCTCATCGACGGTCGGTCGGCGGCGGCGCGGTCGAGGAGATCCTGGAGCCGGATCCGCTTGCTCACCTCCCCCGTCCGCTCGATCTGTCGAATCTCGCCCGTTCGCAGGGCGGACCTGTCGACCTCATGCGCGGACTTGACCTGAGTGAGCCCGTATTCGCGCTCGAGCGCCCGCAGGACCTCCTCGCCTCGTCGGTAGTCGTGCGAGTCGGAGACGGTGCGGCCGTCGGCGCCGATGCGCGCCGCGACGATGTGGACGTGGTCGTGCTCGGTGTCGCGATGCCGCACGACCACGAACGGCGAGCGCCCGTAGCCGAGATGCTCCAGGTAACGCTCGGCGACGTCGCGCCACTGCGCGTCGGTGAGCTCCTCGCGCCCGCTCGGTCCGTGGGGGAGCGACAGGGAGGAGTGGAAGACGACCCGAGTCAGGCCTGGCCGCAACTCCCGCCACTCGCCGAACTCCTGCGCGAGCGCCCGTGGGTCCTCGCCATACATGTTGCCGCCGACCAGCTCGGGCGACTTGGCGCGGCCGAAGACGTAGTTGAGGACGCCACGGAAGCCCTTGCCCTTGTGGATGCTCTGGATCACGCGGCACCCGCGTTGCCGACGAGCGCCTGGCGGACCTCGTGGAGCAGGCAGCGAAGCTCTTCCACGAGGGCGACCGGCACGTCCTCGGCCTGCCCTCGGTTGATCGCTCGCTGGAGCTGATTCAGGTTCGCGGCGAGCCGCCCGAGCTCGACCCACTGATCCGAAGCGATCGGGTCGGGCTGGTGGCGCCGGGGGAGCGGTCGGCCGAGCGATGATTCGCGCAGGAGCTCGGCGACCGTAATTCCGAGGATGCGGGCACGCTCGCGCAGCCGGCCGTCCTCGGCGGGGGTGAAGTGCGCGCCGTTCTTGACGACGCGAGCCCGCGCCGGGTCCTTGCGCGGGCGCCCACGGCGGCTCACCGCGGCCCCCAGCTGAGGGTGCTCGCCGTGGAGTTGCAAACTTGCAACTCCTGGCCGCCGAATCGACCTGCGAGCCCAAGCGAGCAGCTGCCAGCCGTTTCCCGCCCGAAGGAAACCCGACGGCCGCGGACGCGGCGGCGGCGTTTCCCGGGCCGGGAAACATGGCTGGCTCCTAACCAGCAGTCGGAGAGCCGCTGAAGCTCCGGGAGCGGGCGCAACGAGGAGCAGGCAGATACGCCGGAGCAGCTCAGGGTCGGAACGGGTGGCACGGTGCGGACCTACAGGAAGAGCGTGCTGCGACCCGATCGTCGAGCGAACTCCACGACCTCCTGGTGGATCGGAAGGGCAGCACAGCCCTTCGCGGTGAGAACAGTGCGATCGCGTAGGACGACCCATCCCGACCGCTGCCACCTACGGATCGTGGAACGACTCACCTCCTCCCGCCGCTGGAATACGTCGCCCGCACGCGCCGGCCGACCCCCTCCCAGACAACGGTAGATGCGCTCGGCCGTGGCAAAGGGCATCCTCCACGATCGGGCATCGAGGGCCTGCACTTCAGAACCGCGGCCGAACTCGCGTGGCCGAGAGTGCCCCGCCCGCGATCGCAGCGAAGAGGACGATCGGCAGGGCGAGGAGAACGAGAAGAACTCGGACGACGGCCCGAGCTCGGTGGTGGTTGGACAGCTTCGATCGTTGTCGCACATTGCGCCTCCTGGCGAGAGTTCTCCCGGCTCTGCGGTCGGGATGGAGTGGGGATTGCGGAGGAGAGTCGTAGAAAGCAGGAGGTCGTCTCCCGCCCTGAATGGCCTTTACGCCGCGGCTTCCTCCGGAGCGGCGCCACGGGTCAGTGCCTGCCAGGTCTCCGCGATCACCTCGGTGCGAAAGTGTTTGCCGGTCTCGTCCTCCCAAGAGCGCGTCTGGATTCGTCCTTCGACGTAGACCAGCCGCCCCTTGGCGAGCACCGTGGCGACGTTCTCGGCGGTCTTGCCCCAGAAGACGACGCGGTGCCACTCCGTCTCCTCCTGGCGATTCCCTTCGCCATCGCGCCAGTAGCGGGACGTGGCCAGACGAAGGTCGGCGACCTTCGTGCCTTGCGGCGTCTCGCGAATCTCCGGGTCCTGCCCGACGTGACCGATGAGCTGCACCTTGTTCAGCATGGGACCTCCCGTTGTGGCGTTTATGTCAACAGATGTTGACCAGCGGACGTTATCGGGCGGCCCCGGGCCGCGTCAAGCGGCCTGCTCGTCTCCGGCTGGCTCCTCCGATTGAGTCGCTGACTCCTCGAGCGCCTTCGTCGCGCGGCCGAGGATGTAGTCCGCCGCGCGCTGAGCCTGCTGTGCGGCGGTGATCACCAGCCGCGAGTCGCGCGAGAGATTCTGGCGCCAGTGGTCGATGTACGCGGCCGAGTTCGGGATGTCGGGTTCGATGCCGGCCTCCCCGCAAAGGAACGCGGCACCGAGCTCGGCCACCAGCTCTTCACGAGCGTACGGCTCGGAGCCGAACGGCGCCGCGTGGTTCTTGTCGAAGCCGGGCCGGGCCAATCGCTTGGAGTGACCGGTCGCGTGGGTGAGCTCGTGGAAGAGCGTCGAGTAGTAGCCCTCGGCGCGACCGAACGCGCTGCGCGGCGGCATCGTCACGCTGTCTGTCGCGGGGCGATAGAAGGCACGCGGCTGCGCCCGGTGCTCGATCGTGGGCGGTTCCTGGAAGCCGGCGACGATCTCTTCGGCCGTCGGCACCGGGGCGACCGCCACAGTGTCGGCAGCTGGGATCTTCGACGGATCGATCCCTTCGGTCTGGTCGAGGTTGAACACCGAGTAGTAACGGAGAACGGGGAGCCGCTCGCGCCTCGGAGCACGGCTCCCCTCGCTGGCGCCCCCCGCCTCGGTCTCACGACCGCTCCGGTCAACCCAGCGCCAGAAGATCACGGGCGTCGAGCGCTCGCCCGCGCGGATCGCCCCGCCCAGCGCCTTGGCCTGGCGAAAGGTCAGCCACCAGGGAGTCGACGCCGCGCGGAAACCGAGGAGGAAGACGTTGATCCCGCGGTACGGCCGCCGCGACACCAAGTTCGACGGCGCGAGGCCATCCACCTTCCAGGGCCGCGCCCACGGAACCACGCCCTGCTCCAACTGCGCCACGATCTGATCGGTGATCACTTCGTAGACCTTCGACATTGCCGAGCTCCTCTCGGTGCCGTTCTCGGTGGATTCCGAGAACCCTGAGGGCTTCCCCTCAACGCACCTGACGACCCAGTCGGGCCGCGAGGAAGTGTCAAGGCTGGCCGCAGGCCACCCGTAGGGCTCGGCCTTGACGCACCGGAGCGGCCGATGAGACTGGTCGTGCGTTGGGGGGAAGAGCGCAGCGGGAGGTGGAATCCAGGTCCTGAAGGTCCCCGCTCTAAGCGATTTCCGCAGCCGCTCGCCGGCTACTACAGGAGAGCTACAGGGCTTCTCTACAGGGAACTACAGGAGGGGCGCACAAGCGCAGCAGGGCCAGCGAGTTGGGGCACAGTCGCGTCACCGCATCATCGGTGCGGCGTCACCGTTTCAGCGGTGAACCGCTGCCCGGCGTCACCGTTTCATCGGTGCGGCCGTCACTGTTTCATCTGGAAGGTAGGGCGGTCTCCGCAGACCTCTCCGCAGCACCGCGAACGCGCGAGCGTCACACTTTCATCGGTCTGCACGTCGCCGCTGGCGCTGTCGATGCTCGGATCGCGGGCTTGCCGATCAGAGGACGAAAGTGAGCTTCTGGGGAGCTCTGTGACCTGCGCGCTTGGCAACCTCGGCGCAACGCTCGCTGCACCAGACGGTCTTGGAGTCGCGAGACATCGGCTCGAGGTGATAGTCGCCCACCCGGAGCGGGTGCCGGCACTCGGAGCAGACGGTTTCCTGTGAGGGGCGGTAAATTCGAACGAGGCGGTGGTGGTTCATCGGATCCTCCCTTTCGTGTCGCTGTCGACCACGGCGAGGGAGGGACCGGCGAGAGGAGACGAGCCGTCAAGGGCGCGAAGCGCCGCCAGGGAACCCTTGACGGCCGGCTCGCCGGTCTAGGGTGAGCCAAGGGGTCGAGGAGACAGGAAAGGGGGGAACCGTGGGGACAGGAACAGGCGCTCAGTTCGCCGATCCGCGGGCGAATCCCGAACCCCAGGCACCGCGAAGCCCCGCACGACTCACGGCTGCGCCGGAAGAGCTGGAGGAGCTCCACCGCCTTTGCCGGCAGGGGCACCTCTACGATGTCGAGCGCTGGATCCGGGCCGGCCGGCCGCTTCAGCTCGCGGCAGGCTCTCCCGCCGAGCGGCGACGCCACCTATCGGCCCTAGAGATCGCTCTGGATCGGCAGGATCACTCCCTGATCCTGCTCCTCGTCGCGAACGGGTACGACCTCGCGCTGGAGCCGGAGTGTCCCCTCGACAAGGCCCTGCGGCTGAGGCGTAGAGACCTCCTCGACCTGCTCTTGGAGTGGGGGGCGGACCCGCGACGGGTGGACCTGGACATCTTGTTCGAGACCTACGATTCGCAGCTCTTCGAGCGCTTCCGCGAGCTGGGGGTCGATCTCACCGCGGGTCATGCGATGGCCTATGCGCTCGGGTACCACACGAGCAACAAGCCGCTCCTTGGTTACGCGAAGCGGCACCGACTCGACGAGCCGAGGATTCAGACCGCGCTCGACCTCGCGCTCGCCCACCACGCGGAAAAAGGCAGCGAGAAGGGAGTGCTGCTCTGCCTCTGGGCCGGAGCGGACCCTCACGCCCCAGTTCCCAACATGGACTACATGGGCCTCCGAGACGATGAAGAGGACGAGGACGAGCGGCGCAGTGCCGTTCAGGAGGCGTGCAGCGGGGGGCACGCCTCCATCCTCGAGCGCCTGCGACCCGACCCAATCCGAGATGACTACGAGGAGCTCTTCTTCTCGGCCGCCAACGAGAAGGTGATCGCGATACTGGCGCGCTCCGCCCTGCCCAAGGACGCCGGACGAGTCATTGCCCTACAGCTCGCGCGCGCCAACTGGCCCTTCCATGATCATCGACCGGTCGAGGCGCTCCGAGCTCTGTTTGCGGCCGGGGTGCGTTGGCACACCAGCCCTGTCCAGAAGATCGCGAGCGCTCGTCGAGACCTTCTCCGCTGCGACGACTACCTCTTTGCCGACCTGATGAAGCTCCTCGCGACGGCCGACCACTGCTCGCGGGAAGTGCTCACCGAGCTTGCCCGTACACCGAGCATGCGAGAGCGAATGAGGAAGGTCAACCTGATCCCGGCGACTCCGCACTCCCAAAGCGCGTTCGACCGGGTCCGGCCAGCCAGAGCCAGGGAAGTACTCGACAAGCTCGGGGTCGAGCGGCCGAAGCCGAAGGCGCAGAGGCCTCCTGCGCGCCTCTATCCGACGGAGAGGATCGGAGCGTGGCGCCGCGATCGGCGCGAACTCCGCCTTGACCGCCCGGCGCTCTTCGAGCGCGTCTGGACCGTGCCGGTGGAGACGCTGGCAAAAGAGTGGGGGCTGTCAGGGCGCGGGCTCGCCAAGGCCTGTAGGTGCCTTCGGATTCCCGTTCCGCCGCGGGGATACTGGGCAAGGGTGGCGGCTGGTCAGAAACCCGGCCGCCCTCGCCTCCCGAGTTTGCCTCCGGGGCAGGCCGAAGAGGTCGTAATCCGCGCGCCACGGCCAGCGACCGCTGAGTAGGCGCCGAGTCTCTGCCCGTCACAGTTTCATCGGTGCACGTCGCGGCGCCACGTGAGTCGCTGATGGCTCGAGGAGGAGGCCCTTGTTTCCGCAACCGACACGGACCTCCGGGTAGTAGTCGGGGACATTCCGCCGGTAGCTGAGGAGCCGCTTCTTGAAATGCCGGGGGTTGGAGTACCTGGACCCGAAGATGACGGCGAAGGCGTTCGAGAATCTCGGGGACCGGTTCGCTGGCTCCACAGCCTTGGTCGATCGGGGATCATTGCTTCGCTGGCGGACGGCCTGACTGCTGCGATAGTGTCCGCCGGTGACTTGGCTCCGCCGCATCGCCGCTGTCCTGGCGCTCTTCGTCGTCCTGCCGGGCGCGGGCGAAGCCCTCGAGAACGTGGTGCATCTTGTCGCTCACGGCCACTCGGCGCACGCCACGGGGACCTCGGACCAGCACCAGTCTTCGGGGCGAGAGCACGGCTGCAACGGGGTGTTTCACCTCTGCCACTGCTGCCCCTCGGCATCCGCCGTGTTGAGCCCCATCGGAAACGTCCAGCAGGTCCAGACCGCCGAGGTCGCGACACCTTCGGCGTTCGCGGAACCGGTCTCCCTCACGCTCTCCACCCCCGAACGCCCTCCTCGCACCTAGCTCTCCGACCGTAGGTCCGCAAGCGCGAGGGTCGATTTCGACCGATCGCGGCGCCGTGCGCCGCATCCTCGCGTCTTGCCGGTCGGGCCGCACCGCGCCTCGGTCGCGCGCGTGGCCATCATCGGGGAGCACAACTTGTCCTACTCATTTCCTTCGGGGCGGCGCTTGCGCCGGCTCGACGTCAGCCTTCTCCTCGGCTGCCTCTTAGCGAGCCCGAATGCCAGGGCTCAGCCTGCAGTGGCGGACCCCGCTGCAACCGGCCTGACTTTCGACCGCGCGGTCGCCCTCGCGTTGGAGCGCAGCCCGCAGGTTCAGTCCCAGTCCGCGGAGCTCCGCCGCGCGGAGGCCGAGCTCCTGGGCTCGCGCGTCTACCCCTTCAACCCCGTGATCGAGGCCTCGCGAGCCCGACGGGACGATGGTCAAGAGCAGACTCATGATCGTGAGGTGGGAATCTCGCAGGAAGTCGAGATCGCCGGCCAGCGCGGCAAACGCATCGCCACCGCGTCGAGTTCTCTCGACGCGATCCGCCTGCGCGTCTCGAGGGCGCGCCAGGAGCTTGCGGCAAACGTCGGTGAGGCCTTCGTCCTCGCCCTCCAGGCTCGCGAGCTCGAGGACCTGGCGAGGTTCGAGCAAGAGATTGCCCGCAGCCTGGCCGAATTCGAGCAGAGACGACTCGACGCCGGTGCCGGGACGCTCGTCGACCTCAACCTCGCGCGGGCGGCGGAAGGCCGCGCCCAGCGACAGGTCGAGCTCGCGATCGCGAGCGAAACCGCCGCGCGGGCGACGGTCGCCGAGCGGATCGGACTTTCACCCGCTGACCTGCCGAGGTTGGAGGGTGCGCTTCCCGAATCGTGGCCCAGCGCAGCGCCGCTCGAGGATCTCGAAAGCAGGGCACTCGACCAGCGCCAGGATCTGGCAGCGCTGAAGATCGAGATCGAGGCCACCGCGGCCCGCCTGCGACTGGAGCAATCGCTCGCCGCTCCGAACCTGGTGCTCGGCGTGGCCACGGGCCGGGAGGCCGATCGGGAAGACCTCGACACCGTCTTGGCGGGCGTGACCATTCCGCTCTTCAACCGCAACCAGGGGGGCATCGCCACGGCGCGGGCGAACCAGGAGAGCGCGGCTGCCGACCTGGCGCTGGCCACTCTCGCTCTGCGCAGCGAAGTCGCGACGGCAGCCAGCCGTTACCAGGCCACGACGCATGCGCTCGCGGTCTTCCGCGAGACCGTCGCCGGCACGCTCGACGAGAACCTCGAGCTCGTCCAGAAGTCCTTCGCGAGCGGCAAGCTCCGCGCCAGCGAGGTGCTGGTGTTCCGGCGCGAGTTCGTCGACAGCCGAAGGGAGCTGATCGAGGCCGCCGCCGACGCCTGGCTCGCGAGGATCGCCCTGGATCTCGCCACCGGAGACACCCAGCTCCCCACGCCGAACCCCGATTCGACCCCTTCGACTCCTCCGGAGACCCCCCGATGACCCGTTTCCTTCGCACCCTCGCTCCTACCTGCCTGGCGATTCTCGGCGTGGGACTCGCCGCTTGTGACCGCGCCGCTGCGCCCGACGCCGAGTCTGCCGCGCAGGAGAGCCCTGCCGGAGACGCCAAGGGGACCATCCACCTCTCGCCGGAAGCTGTCGTCAGCGCTGGGATCACCCTGGGCGCCGCCGAGATCCGTCCCCTTCGCACGGAGATCGAAACGACGGGCTCCGTGGACTTCGACCAGCGCCGGTTCGCACACGTGAGCCCTCGGGTCGGCGGTCGGGTCGAGGCCACCCTCGCCGAAGTCGGTGACCTCGTGCGGAGCGGGCAGGTGCTCGCCCGCGTCGATTCGATCGCCCTCGGCGAAGCCATCGGCGAGTACCTTCAGGCTCGCGCGCGGGCCGAGTTGGCGCGGGAGACCTTCGAGCGCGAACGGGGCCTATTCGCCGATCGCGTCTCCTCCGAGCAGGAAATGCTGTCCGCCCAGGCCGCGGCGCGCGAGGCGGACGCCGCGCTGCGCGGCGCCGAAGAGCACCTCCATCTTCTCGGGCTTTCGGACGACAAGGTGCACACCCTCGGGTACGACCAGCCGCGCGCTTCGGTTTACGAGGTCCGGGCGCCGTTCGCGGGCACGGTCGTCGAGCGCCACGCCACGCTGGGAGAGATGGTCGAGCCCCAGGCGCCGCTCTTCCAGATCGCGGACCTGTCGCGGGTCTGGGTCTGGATCGACGTCTTCGAGCGGGACCTCGCGCGCGTCCACCTGGGAGACGACGTCGAGTTGCAGGTCGAGGCCTTCCCGAGAAGCGCCTTTGAAGGGAAGCTCGTCTACCTCGGTAGTCGTGTCGAGACCGAGAGCCGCACGGCCCGGGCGCGTATCGAGGTGCCGAATCCGGAGGGACGGCTGCGTCCCGGCATGTTCGCCCGCGTCCGGATCTCGGACCCTCATGCCGCCGACGGCAAGGCCGAGTCCGAGTCCGTCCTGGCCGTGCCCGAGAGTGCCCTGCAACGCCAGGGGGACGACTTCGTCGCCTTCGTCGCACTCGGGGACGGGAGATTCGAGTCGCGGAAGGTCCGCACGGGAAGAAAGGGCGACGGCTTCGTCGAGATCCTCGACGGGCTCACCGCCGGCGAGTCCGTGGCTGTGTCGGGCACCTTCGTCCTGAAGTCCGAGGCCTCGAAAGAGAGCCTCGGGGGCGAGGAGTGACCCCGTCATGATTCGCCGAATCGTCGATTTCTCGCTCGACAACCGCTTTCTCGTCATCGTCCTTTGGCTGCTGATCGGCCTGGGCGGGATCTACGCTCTTACTGACTTGCCCATCGATGCGGTCCCGGACGTGACGAACGTCCAGGTTCAGGTCCTCACCAACAGCCCCGGGCTGGCTCCCGAGGAGATCGAGAAGTTCGTCACTTTCCCGGTCGAGACCGCGATGAGTGGACTGCCCAAGGTCGAGGAGATTCGCTCGATCTCGCGCTTCGGCCTTTCCGCGGTGACCGTCGTCTTCGAGGAGGACGCCGACATCTTCTGGGCTCGCCAGCTCATCGGCGAGCGCCTGACCGAGGCGCGTGAGGCGATTCCGGAAGGGTACGGCGAGCCCGAGATGGGGCCGATCTCGACCGGTCTCGGCGAGATCTACCAGTTCGAGGTGCGCGGCGAGCCCGTGTGCGCAGCCGGGGCGCCGGATCGACCCGACTGCTACACGCCGATGGAGCTGCGGACGCTGCTCGACTGGGTCGTCAACTATCAGCTCCGCTCCGTGCCGGGAGTGGTCGAGGTCAACTCGTTCGGCGGCGAGCTGAAGACCTACCAGGTGACGCTCGACCCCGACCGGCTCGTTGCCTACGGGCTCTCGGTCGGGGACGTCTCCCGCGCCCTGGGCGCCAACAATCGCAATGTCGGCGGCGGCTATATCGAGCACCGCGGTGAGCAGTACGTCGTGCGTGGTGAAGGGCTGGTCGAGCGTCTCGAAGACCTCGGCGAGGTCGTGCTCTCGCACGATGAGCGCGGAACACCGGTCTACGTCCGCGATGTGGCGAAGCTCGAGTTCGCACCCATGATCCGCCAGGGGGCGGTGACGCGCGATGGACGCGGCGAGGCGGTCGTGGGTGTCGTCATGATGTTGATGGGCGAGAACTCACGCGCCGTCACCGAGGGGGTCAAGGCCAAGATCGAGGAGGTCCGCAAGACGCTTCCCGCGGGCGTCACGATCGACACCTTCTACGACCGCACGGACCTCGTCCACCGCACCATCCGCACCGTCGCCACGAACCTGGCCGAGGGCGGGCTCCTCGTCGTCCTGGTTCTCCTCCTCCTTCTCGGAAGCTTCCGAGCCGGCCTGATCGCTGCCATCTCGATCCCGCTGTCGCTCCTGGGCGCCTTCATCCTGATGCGCTGGTACGGGATCTCCGCCAACCTGATGAGCCTCGGCTCGATCGACTTCGGGCTCGTGGTCGACGGATCGGTGATCCTCATCGAGAACGTGCTCCGGCGCCTACATGAGCGGCGTCACGAGGCCGAGTCGCTCCTCGAGAAGGTGCGGGCCGCGGCCCACGAAGTCTCCCGGCCGGTGGTCTTCGCCGTCGGGATCATCGCCATCGTCTTTCTGCCGATCCTGGGCCTGCGCGGCATCGAAGGAAAGATGTTCCGCCCGATGGCGACCGCCCTCATCTTCGTACTCGGCTTCTCTCTCGCCTGCGCATTGACGCTTGTTCCGGTTCTGTCGTCGTTCTTCTTGAACAGGGTCTCCGAGAAAGAGCCTCTCCTCTTCCGGTGGCTCCACAAGGTCTATCCAGGCGCGCTCGTCCGGGCCCTTGGCCGCCGCGGCTGGACGGTCGCAGCCGCGGTGACGGTCCTTGTCGTCGCCGTCGCAATTGCGCCGTTCCTGGGCGGCGAGTTCATTCCGCGCCTGGACGAGGGCACGATCGCCCTGCAGATCTGGCGTCTCCCCAGCATCTCGCTCGAGGAATCCAATCGGATCAGCACCGAGGTCGAGAAGGTGGTTCGTGCCGAATTCCCGGAGGTGTCGACCATCGTCTCGCGAACCGGCCGCCCCGAGATCGCGACCGATCCGATGGGCGTCGAAGTCAGCGACACCTACATCATCCTGAAACCGGGCCACCACGAGCGCTTCCCGGACCGAGAGTCGCTTGTCGCGGCGCTCGACGAGGCGTTGCGGGCGAAGGTCCCGGGCGCCGTCTTCAGCTTCTCGCAGCCGATCGAGCTCAGGGTCTCGGAGCTCATCTCCGGGGTCCGCTCCGACGTCGCCGTGCACCTGTACGGCGACGACCTGACGCTGCTCAAGACCAAGGCCGACGAGATCGTGCGCGTCCTCTCCCGGGTCCCTGGCGCCGCGGACGTGAAAGCCGAGCAGACGCAGGGGCTACCGATGCTCCGGGTGCGCATCGACCGCGATGCCATCGCACGCTATGGGGTGAACGCCGACGACGCCCTGGAGGTGGTCGAGGCGATCGGCGGGCGAACGGTCGGAACGGTCATCGAAGGCCAGAAGCGCTTCGACATCCAGGTGCGCTTCGCTCCTTCCGTGAGGAGCGGTCTGGAGCGCATTTCGGATCTCCGGGTCGCGGCACCGGGGGTGGCGGATGGGCAGCCGCGCCTCCTGCCGCTATCGCAACTGGCGAAGATAACCGTCGAGGACGGACCGGCGCAGATCAGTCGCGACCGCATCAGCCGCAGAATCAACGTCGAGCTCAATGTTCGAGGGCGGGATCTCGCCACCTTCGTCGCCGACGCACAGCGCGCGGTCGAAGCCGAAGTCAAGCTGCCGACGGGCTGGACCGTCGAGTGGGGCGGCCAGTTCGAGAATCTCCGCGAGGCCTCGGCCCGGCTGGCGGTGCTGCTACCGCTCGCTCTCCTGATCGTGTTCCTGCTGCTCTACACGACCTTCGGCTCGGCCCGGCTCGGCACGCTCATCTTCCTCAACGTGCCGATCGCGGCAACCGGGGGTGTGGTCGCGCTCGCGCTGCGGGGGTATCCCTTCTCGATCTCGGCGGGCGTCGGCTTCATCGCCCTCGTCGGCGTCGCGACGATGAACGGGCTCGTTCTCGTCTCGCACGTCGAGAAGCTCCGCCAGATGGGCATGACTCTCGAAGAGGCCCTGCTCAAGGGCGCCACCGAGAAGATGCGGGCGATGGTCCTCGCTCCCTTTGTCGCCGGCCTCGGCTTCCTGCCGATGGCGGTGTCGTCGAGCGCTGGCGCAGAAGTCCAGCGGCCGCTCGCCACGGTGGTGATCGGCGGTCTCGTCACGTCGACGCTGCTCACCCTGTTCGTCCTGCCGGTGCTATACCGGTTCTTCGCGGCCCGGGCCGCCGAAGTCGAGATCTAGGAGGTCACGATGAAAGAGATCAAGGCAATCGTGCAGCCGTTCATGGTGGAAGAGATCCTGCATCGCCTCGAGAACCTCGAGATTCCAGGCGTCACTCTCTCCGAGGTTCGGGGCTGGGGCCGATCCCGGGCGGAGGGGGCGCGCGAAACCGTACAGGAAGCCGGCCACGCCTTCGCACTCAAGACGAAGATCGAGATTGTGGTGCCGGACGCCATGGTGGCGCCCATCGTCGACGCGATCGCCTCCGCCGCGCGCACGGGTCGACCCGGCGACGGCAAGATCTTCGTTTTGGGTGTCGAGCGTGTCCTTCGCATCCGCACCGGGGAGGAGAACGAGGATGGCCTCTGAGAGGGCGCGTGCGTTTCGGGTCGCCGGCATGGACTGCGCCGAAGAGATCGCGACGCTTCGCCGGGAGGTCGGTCCTGTCGTGGGCGGCGAAGCGAAGCTCGGCTTCGATCTCCTGCGCGGCAGGATGACCGTCGACGCGGACATGAAGTCCGTGCCCGACTCGGCGATCGTCACCGCGGTCCGAAAGGCGGGGCTCGCGGCCGAGCCCTGGCGAGCCGAAGGCGACGACGGCAGCAACGACCGCCTGCGGAGACGGCGCCTCGTCTCGACGGTGGTCTCCGGTTCCGCGACCGTCGCCGGATTCCTGCTTCATGCCGCCCTGGCGGGCGGCTTCGGAGCGGCGCTGGGCCGCGAGGGCATGGGCGGCGGGCACGCAGTCCCGCTTGCCGCACGACTGGTGTACGTCGTCGCCGTTCTGGCCGGGCTCGTCACTGTGGCACCCAAGGCATGGCTAGCCTTTCGCCGGTTCCGGCCCGACATGAACCTGCTGATGACGATCGCGGTCCTCGGAGCCATCGTGATCGGCGAGTGGTTCGAGGCCGCGACCGTGGCCTTCCTGTTCGCGTTCTCGCTCGCGCTCGAGGCCTGGAGCGTCGGGCGCGCGCGCCGGGCCATCGCAAAGCTCCTCGATCTTGCGCCCCCGACTGCGCGCCTCGTTGCGCCGGACGGGGAACGCGAAGTCCACCCTTCGGAAATCGCGGTCGGATCGCGCGTCGCCGTCAGGCCGGGCGAGCGCATCCCGCTCGATGGGCGGGTGCTCACCGGGCGTTCGACGCTGAACCAGGCGCCGATCACGGGCGAGAGCCGACCGGTCGAGAAGCGACCGGGGGACGAGGTGTTCGCGGGCACCATCAACGGGGCGGGTGCACTCGAATTCGAGACGACGTCCGCAGCCGAAGCGACGATGCTGGCCAAGATCCTGCGCCTGGTCGAGGAGGCGCAAGCTCGGCGCTCGCCCTCCGAGCGCTGGGTCGATCGCTTCGCCGCGATCTACACACCGTTCGTGTTTGTGACCGCCCTCCTCGTCGCGTTGCTGCCGCCGCTCCTGTTCGGCGCGGGCTGGGGCGAGTGGGGCTATCGGGCGCTCGTGCTCCTGGTCATCGGCTGTCCGTGCGCCTTGGTCGTCTCGACGCCCGTCGCCGTCGTCGCAGGGCTAGCAGCCGCCGCGCGGCACGGTGTGCTGGTCAAGGGTGGGGCCTTCCTCGAAGCGCCGGCCAGGATCCGCGCGTTCGCCTTCGACAAGACCGGGACTCTCACCCACGGCAGGCCGCGCGTGCTGGCGGTCGTGCCGCTCTCCGGTCACGACGAACGCGAGCTTCTCGAGCGCCTTGTCGCCCTCGAGGCGCGGAGCGAGCACCCGCTCGCGGCAGCCATTCGCGACTACGCCGCGGACAAGGGCGTCTCCGCGCCGCCCGCAGAGGACTTCCAGGCCCTCGAAGGCAAAGGGGCCGCGGGCACCGTCGACGGGCGCACGTTCTGGGTCGGTTCGCATCGCTACCTCGAGGAGCGGGGCCAGGAAACTCCCGAAGTCCACGAGCGGCTCGAAGCGATGTCGCAGGCGGGACAGACCGCCGTGGTCGTCGGCAACGAGACCCATGTCTGCGGCCTCGTCGCCGTGGCCGACGGCGTGCGCTCAAACGCCCGCGAGTCCCTCAGGGAGCTCCATCGGCTGGGTATCGAGACGACCGTAATGCTGACCGGTGACAACCGCGGCACGGCCGAGGCGATCGGCCGCGAGACCGGGGTCTCGGAGATCCGAGCGGAACTCCTTCCCGACGAGAAGGTCACGGCGATCCGCGAGCTCGTCGAGCGCTACGGGCGCGTGGCGATGGTCGGCGACGGGATCAACGATGCGCCGGCTCTGGCCAGTGCGAGCCTGGGCATTGCCATGGGCGGGGCGGGTTCAGACGCCGCCATCGAAACGGCTGACATCGCGCTGTTGTCGGACGATCTGTCGCGCCTGCCATGGCTCATTCGGCACTCCCGGCAAACGTTGGGAGTCATCCGCCAGAACATCACCTTCTCGCTCGCCGTGAAGGCGATCTTCGTCGCGCTCACGTTCCTTGGAGCTGCATCGCTCTGGGCTGCCATCGCCGCCGACATGGGCGCTGCCCTTCTCGTTGTCGCCAACTCGCTTCGCCTCCTCCGCGGTTGAGTCTCCGGGGGGTCTCGAAAGCGCGCGTCACAGTTTCATCGGTGCACGTCGCGGCGCCACGTGAGTCGCTGACGGCTCGAGAACTAGGCCCTTGCTTCCGCAACCGACACGGACCTCCGGGTAGTAGTCGATGACGTTTCGCAGGTAGCTGAGGAACCGCTTCTTGAAATGCCGGGGGTTGGAGTACCTCGAGCCGAACTGGAGCGCCAGCGATGCCCATGGGATCGTGACCGGCCGACGGAGCCGGAAGAAGCGCCAGGTCAGCCAGACGTAGATGTCGATCTCGAAAGGCGACCGGAGGGCGCGCAGGACCCGCAGGTCGAGTGGGACCGGCGCCTCGGTCGCCTCCCGGAAGAAGCGGTCCGAGAGCAGGACGTGCGAGCCCCAGGCTGCCTCACCCTTACCAGGCCGCGGGTCCCACCAGAGCTCCCGCTTCTCGGCGATCAGGAAGCCGTCGCCGGCGTGCCGGCCCTGGCTCTCGTCGTGGAAGATGCACTGGAAGGTCGAGGCGAAGAGCCGCTGGAGCTGCTCCCGGAGCATCGGCAGCGACCCGCGCGGCCCCGTGGTCGGCGGGATGCCGAGGGCGGCGCAGAAGTGGGAGAAGTGACTGCCGAGCTCGATGTCGGGGCTCTTGCGGCGCACCGCTTCCGTCGTCAGGTAGGCCAGGACCAAACGAGGGTACCGGCCGAACGGGAGCCCGACGTCCGTCGGCGCCAGGATCGAGAGCGTGAAGTGGCCGTTCCGCCGGACGAACTCATTGGTCTTGGGGTCGCTGTGGGGGAGGGTCGCCTGGACCAGCGCCCGGGCCAGGAAACCGACCTCGCCGGCGGCGTAGGCGTCCTCCTGGTCGAGATAGAGCGCCTGTCGAATCAGGCTGCCGGCGCGCTTGGTCTGCCGGGCTCGAGGCTCAACATCTGTAGAATGAAACTGTGACGCCGGGGCTCCGGGGAGCACCAGCTCGAGCTGCGGGTTTGCCGGCTTCCAGACCATACTGCCCCTCCGCTCCGCTGCCGGGCAGCGGAAACCAGAGAGGGACGGCGACGCCGGAGCCGGCCGTAGGGCCGGTCCGGGACTGCCGCGCAGAGGCTCGAGAACGTTGCTGGCGTGGGTTCTGGCTCACGCCGCCCGCCTGAGTGCCGCGACGTCGTGGAGCCAGGCGAACAGGGTGTTCGAATCCCATTTGGTGTTCGAACTCCCAA
The DNA here is from genome assembly GCA_018057705.1 of Thermoanaerobaculia bacterium. Classification (NCBI taxonomy): domain Bacteria; kingdom Pseudomonadati; phylum Acidobacteriota; class Thermoanaerobaculia; species Thermoanaerobaculia bacterium. Next base: position 19,942 of record JAGPDF010000065.1, read on the forward strand.
CCGTTTGGGCTACCAGATTCTCTAACTCCAGTCTCTTCAGGTAGTTCTCCTATTCTTCTTCTGCCTGCAGCATGGCGGGCTGCGTCTGGGCAGTTTCGTGACGGGCACAGCTCATCCAATGGACTCGGAAGGATCTGTGCCTCGCCCTTATCGTGCGGTTCGAACTCGGCACCGAGAGGGTGACCGCACCTTCCGCCGGTTCGCTTCCCGCCCCTGAGCAAGCCTCGAACCCTCGACAGTTTGACTCAACATGCGCACTTGACAGGCCTGTCAAGGCAGTGTATTTAGTCAAGTATGCGGGCGCCCAGCGAGCAGCAAGCTCTCCAACAGATTCCGCGACGCCTGGCCGATCTCCTCGGCCTCGCGCCGAATGACGCCAAGATCCGACGTCAGCTGGGAGGGGCGCGCAACGCCGACGCAGTCGTCGGGCTCGGCGGCTTCACCTTCGTTGTCCAATGGACGGGCTCGGGCACCATCGCTCGCGTTTCAGACGCCGCATGGCATGCCCAAGAGCAAGCCTCTAAGGTCGGCAAGCGCGCGATTCCCGTGGTGGCTGTGCCCTTCATGGGACCCGCAGGTCGGGAGCGCTGCGAAGAGTTGAATGTCGGCTGGCTCGACTTGAGCGGCAACGCCCGCCTCGTGGCCCCTGGCCTCCGCGTGCAGATCGAAGGTCAGGCGAATCGGTACAAGGGCCCGGGCCGGCCGGCGAGCGCTTTCGCTCCCAAGAGCTCGCGCATCTCTCGCTGGCTGCTCATGCACCCCAACCAGCCGCTGACCCAACGAGAGCTCGCGACGGCGACGAAGATGGACGAGGGCTTCACCAGCCGGATCGTCGCCAAGCTCGAGTTCGACGAACTCATCGTCCGAGAGGCGAACGGGAGGATCCGAGCTCGCGATCCGAACCTGCTCCTGGACGCCTGGGCCGAGAGCTACAGTTTTGCCAAGCACCGTATCCTCCGCGGTCACGTCCCGGCGCGAAGTGCGGAGGCACAGCTGCGCGCCATGACTGAGATCTTCGCAAGGAAGCGCCAGCCGTATGCCGCGACCGGCCTTGCCGCGGCGTGGCTCCTCAATCGCTTCGCGGGGTTTCGAATCGTGACGATCTACCTCGCGAGCGAGCCCGATGCGCCGCTGCTCGAACAACTTGGCTTTCGCGAGGCCGAGCCCGGAGCGAACACCTGGCTGGTCGTTCCCAACGACGAGGGGGTGTTTCAGGGCGCAAGCGACCAGGATGGCGTGCGATGTGTCCACCCCATCCAGGCCTACCTCGACCTGCAGGAACACCCTGAGCGCGCCAAGGAGGCTGCCCAGCAGCTACGAAAGGACCTGCTGAAGTGGAAGGCCGATGACTGAAAAGCCAACGACGGCAGCTGGCTACCGCAGGGAGCACCTAGCGCTCGTCCGTGCAACCTGACTTTATATCGCCACCAAGCTGGGCGACCTGATGGACGACCTCGTCGTAGTCGGCGGTTTGGTTCCATCGCTGCTTGTCGATCAGAGGAGTGGCGAGGTGGGCTTCGAGCGACACGCCGGCACGATGGATCTCGACATCGGCTTGACAGCCGCACTCCTCGATCGTGGCAGGTATCGGGAGATCTCGGACCGCATGAGACGGTCCGGGTTCGCGCAGGACGTGAACGACGCCGGGAATCCGACACGCCAGCGATGAAAGATCGAGGCACAGGAGAAGGTGACCATCGACTTCCTCATGCCGCCGACGTCGCCGGGAGATCGCGGGGGCTCACTCCGCGACCTCGAAACGGACTTCGCTGCCGTGGTCGCCCCGGGGCTGCAGCTGGCTTTCAGGGACCGCGTCCTTATCTCGCTATCGGGCCAGACGATCGCCTGCGAAGAGGCGACCCGCGACATCTGGGTCTGCGGCGCCGGGGCCTACGTTGTTCTGAAGGCCTTGGCCTTCGGCCTCCGGGGCGAAAACAAGGATGCCTACGACCTCTTCTACGCTCTGCGCAACTATGGCGCCAGCATCGAGAACGTCGTCGAGTGCTTGAGGCCGCTCCTGGACGACGAGAACGCGATGAAGGCGATCGAGATCCTGCGGCGGGATTTCCTGAGCGACAACAGCGTGGGTCCCCGGCGCGTCGCGGAGTTTCAGACGGGCGGGACCGACGTCGCGATCCAGGCGGACGTCGTGGGTTTCGTTGGCGATCTTCTTCGGCGAGCAACCCGATCCGTATCAACCTGACTCCGTCAGGCAGGCGAGCCGCCGAAAGCGAGCAGTCGTCGCGCGGAGCCTGCAAGCAGCTCGGTAGGGAGCTGCCAGCATTGTGCGCTCACAAAGGAAGAACAGACGGCTGGATAAAGCGGTCGACGGCCCTGATCGTCGGTTTGATCTCGCGGTCACGGACGCTGGTCCGGTACGCCAAGAAGACGCCTCTTCAAACCTCCTGGACCTCGCCCCGCTGCTCGAGTTCCGGCGCAACCTGCAGGCGCTCGAGCTTGCCATGAGGGCGGCGTAGGCGAGTCTACGGGCTGCCCGAAGCTCGAGCCCAAGCCGCTCGCCCGCGCTACCGCCGCGGCTCGCTCGGCGCCTACCTGTTCGAGGAAACGGAGCTCTCCATACGGGGCGAGCTGTGTTGAGCGCGCCGCTGACCTATTTCGATGCGCAGGGAGTTCGGCGGATCAGAGCAACGAAGATCGTTCGTTCGGTCGGTCGCCCGCACCACAACGCCGGATACCACCTCGATCGATGTAGGGCGCGATCCACCTCGACCAACCCCTCGCGCGAGATCGCCTCACGATTCAAGGAGCGTTCCGTACCAGAAATCCGAGCTTCTCGCACCCTCCCGGTCGGGTCCACGGTAACGTCGAAGTAGCGGTGTTCCGAGACACACCCATCGCCGGAACAGCGGATGCAGCAGTCGTCGCGGCGAAGAAGCACCACCGGCTGCGCGTCAGGGAAGGGTCCAGGTAATGGTGCTTCCAGCCTCGAAGCCGTCGCCAAAGATGAGCGGCAGATCCTGGAGGCAGTAGATCGACAGGGCAAGGCTACAGTTCGTAACCACCGGGTCGTCCGTCCATCGCGAATCGGCGAAGGCGTAGTAGCCAACATCGCCGTCGAGCCCGGCCGAGGCGCTCGTCCAGTCGGCACAGTGGTTCTCGTTGACCGCTCCGAGCAAGGTCGTGCCGGTCCAGGCATAGGACCCGCCGCGATAGTCTCCCAACTCGTTCACGTTCAGGCTGGTGTTGAGGAACCCATGTGTCAGCTGGGCGATGTTGGAAGCGATCCTGGTTCGATCGGGGCGGATCCAGGGGCCGTCGTGCTGAAACCGATCGCGGGCGTCAACAGTTGCCGTTGAGAGCCAGGCCTTGAACGACTCGGGATGGGGCAACCCAGCGCCGACGGCAAGCGTGCGGCAGATCTGATCTCCAGCCGCAAGACCGGCGAGGCCGTTCGCTTGCGGCCAGGTCTGCAGTCGGCCGCTGCCCGTCGCGGACGAGTGAAAGGCGAGTCGCCCCCAGGAGTAGAACGCGGAGGGGCCGACCGGGGCCGCGCTGGCAGCCTGCATGCAGAGCAGCCGCTGTTGGAGGCTGCAGGTGTGGCCCGATCCCCCGGCGTCGGTCCAGGATATTCCGGTGCCCGCGGTTGAGCCAATACTGGCCTGGTCGCCGGAATCGCCGCTCGTCCAGTCCTCGCACGCGTTGCCGAAGCCGTCATCGTTCGTGCCGTCCTGCTTGGTGCCGGTCCAGTATTCGTCCTGCACGACCGCAGCGCCGGTCTCGAGGACCTGGGCGGGAGTAAAGACCTGGTAGTGGGGGCTCAGCAACAATGGAATTTGTGCGGCGAAGATCCGGGGCTGCGCGCCCTCTATGAGAAACCAGGGGCCGGCTGCGGCCGGTAGAGTGGCCTGGCCGCAGTCGTCGGCGACCTTTCCGAACAGACCGTGGACGCGACAGTACGCGTCGCTCGCCGAGTCCGAGAGCCAGGCGCGATAGCTGGTGGGATTGCCCAACCCGGCCGACTGTGCGAGCGAGACGCAGATGGCGTCGCCGGCATCGATTCCGATCGCGCTCCCGGCCTGTGGCCAGGAGCCGAGATCGCCGCTGCCCATGGCCGAGGAGAGAAAGGCGCGGAGGCCCTGGGACGGCGTGGCAGCCAGCGACAGCAGGACGAAAACTGCGGCGTATTGGTGTTTGTTGTTCATCGAGAGCTCCCCCTCCTTGGTGGTGACTGCCTTCGCGCTCGGTGTCATCCGGTCCCTTCATGCTGACCGTCACCAGCGCGCCGAAAGGGACAGAGCGGCGTCGTCGGGGCGCGCCGCGGGCGGGCGGTAGACTCCCTCGTCGAGGACTGGCGCAAGGCTGAGCCGAATAATCCCCGCTAGGAGCGGATGTGGGAGCTGTTCCACCAGGCCCTCGAGCGGCCGAAGGAGGAGCGCCACACTTTCTCGAATGCCCACTGCGGTGACGACCCCGACCTCGGCCGCCAGGGCGTCTTTCTTCGCCGCGGCTTGGGTGTGTTCGAGTCTCCAGAGCTACCTTCGCAAGAGGCGCGGCGATATGGCGCCGAAGATCGGAGCCGCGCGGGGAACGCTCTCGGCGCGGCGGCCGAGCACTTCGGTTCAGATGGGGGCGGTCTATACTCTTGGTATATGCCAAGAAGGGAGACCCATGACCACTACTGCCAAGCTGTTCAAGAACGGACGCAGCCAGGCCGTGCGCCTGCCGCGCGAGTTCAGGTTCGAAGGAGATGAGGTAAGAATACGCCGCGCCGGGCGTGGAGTGCTCGTGGAGCCGATGTTCACGGACGTCTCGAAGTGGTTCGCGGAATTGGACCGCCTGAGCGCCGGGCCCTTCATGCCGGAAGGCCGCCAGCAGCCATCCACCCCACGGCGTGGCGTCTTCGATGACGACCTACCTGCTTGATACGAACGCCTGCATCGCGCTGATCAACGGCACGGAGGCCAACGTCCGACGCCGATTCCAGCGCGCCGTGGCCCGCGACAGCGTGGTTCTGCTGTCGTCGATCGTGGCGTTCGAGCTCTGGTATGGAGTCGCGAAGAGCCCGCGGAAGGACAGCAACAGGCAGCGACTCGAGGCTTTCTTCGCTGGTCCACTCGAGTGGACTCTGTTCGACGAAGACGACGCGCAGGCCGCTGGAACCGTACGCGCCGAGTTGGAGGCCTCAGGAACACCGATCGGCGCTTACGACGTCCTCCTGGCGGGGCAAGCCCGGCGACGGGGCGCAATCCTCGTCACTTCCAACACGAAGGAGTTCGTCCGCGTGGACGGTTTGAAGCGGGAGGACTGGGCAGTCTCTCGGCGCTAGAACAGGGCACCCGGCATGGACCTCATCTCGGGCCCGGTCGATCAGACGTCGTCGTCCGAGGCCAAGATTGCCCACTTCCGATCCCTCTTTCGCGGTCGAGACGACATCTACCCTCGCCGGTTCGAAAGCCGGAAGACCGGGAGGGCCGGCTATGGAGCCGTCCGTGCGAACGCTTGGGCTCGCGGGATCTGCGAGAAGAGTGGCGTCCGCTTGAGTGGTGTATGAGTTTTCTCTTTCCTCGCCGTCGGGCCTGTGGGCGCTGTGGGAAACGCGATGCGTTTTCCACAGGGTCCATAGGCCGGCGCCGCAACGGCTTCGCGTACGTTCTCGCGCAACTCCTCCCAGGTATCTCCCTGGGCGAAGATCCCTTCGGTCAAACACTCGGCGACGAAGCCGCCATCGCCCTCCCGGCCTACCTCAAAGATCACTTCCGACATGGCCGGTGGGTAGCCGCTCCTCGGCCCGCAATCAAGCCGCGGGCTCGGGTCCACCCGGCCCCCCTGCGCCGGCCGGCCGTCGTGAGCACACCGGTAACACGGGTTTGAATCCCGGCTGACAAAGCTGTTCCGAGGCTTTGACGTTCGAGACCAGAGCTGCTGCCGTCAAGGCGATTTCTGGAGGGAGAGTAGTTGCTGAACCAAGCGATTCGCGGCCGCTAGTTCTGGGACCTCTGGATACCAGGTGTGCTCGTAGCCGCCGTATGTCAGCGTGAACTCGTTGACCCGCTCGGAATGGCTCGCACTCTCGATCCAGAAGAACTTGAAGTACGTCGGAGCCGCCTCAGAGGCAGACCTTTCCCCCTTCCCAGTGGCCCGCATTCTTGCGTCGAAGAGCGGCTTGTTGAACTCATAGACGCCGGATTCTTGGATGTCCTGCCAAAGCGCTTCGACCTTGGGTGGCTGGAAGCGCACTCCGAATTCGCGGGTGAAACTGGAAGGGATCCTGGTCGGAGAGTCGCTGACTACGAGCGCTCCATCGCCATAGAGTCGCGCGATGCGCCAATTTGGGGAGTTGGGCGAGTAGGAAGCGATTTCGAGAATTAGAGCGTCGGTCCTTCGGTTCCAGGTTGCTACCGGAGCGGACTCGCCAGCGGGTTCTCTAGCGAGTTCGAGTAACTGCAGCACCCGGTGCGCTGCACCGAGCTCGGGAACATCTTGATGCAAGCTGGCAAACGCGGCGCCTCCCTCGAGAACGAGGGAGCTGGTGGGCGCTCCCCGAGTACCATCGGTTCCCCATTCAGGTGCGATGGCGATCAATAGGGTCGGGGCATCCATCGAGTGAGCCACCGGTCCCCTCGAGGCCACGATGGCGTTCATTCGGTTCGCGTCCAGTTCACCGAGCCCAGACTCGAAGACGTCTCGCTCAAGTTCCGCTAGCTGCGATCGACTGAGGCGGGTTGACCAGAGCTTGACCGGCCTGCGACTTTCGCTATCGAACCGCTGCCCCTGGAGCCTTCCATCACCGAAGATCTGGTAGACGTATCGACTGCGCGAGCCTCCGCCGGGTCCAAACTCGATCGCGACTGCTGTGGCCCCAGGGTTCGGGCTGAACGTATTGCCCCGCGCGGCGAAGGCGCCTGAACCGGAGACGAGCCACACGAGCGTCAAGAACTCAAGAATCGAGGCCTTGCGCCACCGGTCCGGGAGGATAGGAGTGCTGCGCCTCATGGTCACCTCCTCCGCTTCATTGTAGACCGCTGGGCCGGCGACGCTCTCTTCGGACAATGGCCCTGCTGGCGCCACTTGGGCCAGCACCCTCAGGCCCCAGCCTGGCCGAGTACGTCGCCCGCAACCTAACCGTTGCCGGCGCGTACTAGCCGTATCGACCGCAGCCCGAACGGAGTGAGACGATGAGCATCAGCCGCCGGTCCTTTCTCAAGGC
>JAGPDF010000066.1 GCA_018057705.1 Thermoanaerobaculia bacterium
CTGCCGTCGCCCAGCGGCGAGGACGCCCGCATCGACCTCGTCGAGGCGCGCACCGCGGCGGCGCTGTCCGATTTCCACCGCCAGCTCGTCGTGGCCGAGCGCGCCGCGGCGCGTGCCGAGTCGACCGGCTCGCGTTCGATCCTGGCGCGGGCCCGTTTCGAGCAGGGTGCCGCGCAGCGCAAGCTGGGCGACTCCACCGTCGCGGCGGAGCTGTTCGAGAGCGCGCACCGGATCGCCGGCGAGCTCGGCGATCGAGCCTTCAGCGCGATCGTGGCGCAGTCGCTGGCGAATCTCGAGCAGTCGCGCGGTGATTTCGCGCGCGCCGAGCGGCTCTTCGAGGAGTCGCGCGCCACCTTCGAGGCGATCGGCAACCGGCGGCGCGCGGCGCGCGTGGAGGTCTCTCTCGGGCTCGTGGCCTCGGAGCGCGGCGAGCTGGAACGGGCACGGAAGCTCTACGAGGGCGCCGAAGCCACGCTCACGGAGCTCGGCGATCGGCGCGGTGCGGCGGCGGCGGCGGCGAATCTTGGCACCATGCTCTACCTGCAGTGGGATCTCGCGGGCGCCGAGCGGCGGCACGAAGCGGCGCTCGCTACCTTTCGCCAGCTCGAGGATCGCTCCCGGGAGCTCGTGGCGCTCGCCAACCTGGGGCAGATCCGGCGCGAGCTCGGCGATTTCGCCGGCTCCGACCGGCTCTGGCAGCTGGCGCTCGATCTGGCGCGCTCCACCGGCGACCAGGCCGGAGAGGGCGACGCTCTCCTCGGGCTCGGGGAGAACCGCGCCCTGCAGGGCGACGTGGCCGCGGCCGGGCGCGATCTCGCGGCGGCGCGGGCTCTCTTCGAGGCGGGCGGCGAAAGGCCCAGGGCGGCGACCGTGCGGCTGGTGCAGGCGCGGATCGAGCGCGACGCCGGCCAGCCGGCGCGCGCCTTCGCCGAACTGCTCGCCCTGTCGCGTGAGTTCGCCGGCCGCGGCGAGGCGGACGAGCAGGTCCAGGCCGACCTCGAAGCCGCGCGCTGCCTGCTGGCGCAACCGGGCAAGAAGGAGGCCGCAGGTCAGCTGGTTGCTGAAGCCATCGGCGTCGCCGAGCGCAACCCGGCCGCCTGGTTGCGCCATCTCGCGCGGCTGGTCTCGGCGGAGGTCGACGTTGCCTTCGGTCGCTTCGCCCGGGCGCGCCAGACGCTGGCAGCGGATCTCGCCGCCGCTGAAAAGGCTGGCCACCGTCTTGCCATCTTCGAGGCGCGGCTGGGCGCGCTGGCGGTGGACCGCGCCGCAGGCGTCGCGACCGCCCGAGGGGCACTGGAGCGGTTCGCAGTGGAAGCCCGCGCCGCCGGATTTGGCGCGTTTGGCTTGCGCGCCGAGCAGCTCGCGGCGGCGTCGGCGGCACCGGACGCCGCGGCGGCAACTTCGGTGCGGTGAAAGGCCACTCGCGGGTTGTGAACGGTCTTACACGCGTCGCGCGCCAGAGACGGCATCATTCGCTCACCCTCCTTCATTTATCCCCCGCAACGCCGGGGCAGGCAGACTCCCCGGCGTTGCCCTTTTTTTCTCTCCGCCCGACCCGCACAGATGTGGCGTAGAAACGGTCGCGCCACGGACCGCAGCCGGGAGCCGCTGCTCTCGGTCGCCTTTCTCGAGCTCTGCCTGTTCAACTTCGCCGCCTCCGCGGCAGTTTTCGCTCTTCTGCCCGTGGCGCCGTATCGCATTCACGACCTCGGCGGGCCGACCGAAGCGGCCGGTCTCTTTCTCGGCAGCCTGACCTTCGCCTCGGCGCTTTCCGCCCCGTTCACCGGCGCCCTGGGGGACCGGCTCGGTCAGGGCCGTGTCCTGGCGACGGCGGCCACCGCCATCGCCGCGCTCTTCGCGATCTACTCCTTCGTCACCGCCTGGCCGCTCTTCGTCGCGCTCGCTTTCGCGCAGGGGATCTTCTGGTCGGCTCTCCTGACCTCGTCGGGCGCCTATGCGGTGCGGCTCATTCCGGAGGCTCGCCGCGGCGAGGGCTTCGCGGTGCACGGCATGGCGACCATCCTCGCCATCTCGCTCGCCCCGAGCCTCGGCTTCCTGTTGTTCGGTCTGGGCTGGCGTTGGCTGACGGCGGTGCTCGCGGCGGCGAACGGGGCGATCGCGCTCCTCGCGCTGCGCTTCGTCGGGGGCGACGCCGAAGTATCGCGCCGAGCCGGGCTCGCCCCGCCGCCGGAACGGCTCGCCTGGCCGGTGCTGCGCTTCGCGGTGGGCCTCTTCCTCGTCTCGCTCGGCTACGGCGGGCTGACCAGCTTCATCGCGCTCTACACGGAATTTCGCGGCGTGGCGCCGCGCGGAGTCTTCTTCGTGGCTTTCGCCGGCACAATCTTCGGCCTGCGGCCGTTCGTCGGGCGCTGGATCGACCGGGTCGGAGCGTTCGCGGCCCTGCGTCCCTCGATCGTGGCGGTGGCAGTGGCGCTCTCGCTGATGCCGCTCGCCGCGACGCGACCGGCGATCGCCGCCTGCGCAGTCCTCTACGGCCTCGGCTTCGCGGCCATCGGGCCCGCCTTCACGACCTACGTGATCGGCCGCGTGGCCCCCGAGCGCCGGGGCGCGGCGTTCGGCGCGAACATCGCCGCCTTCGACACCGGCATCGGCAGCGGCTCGATTCTCTTCGGTCCGGTGATCGCCCATGCCGGCTACGCCCCGGCCTTCGCGCTCGCCGCGGTCGCGGCGATTGGCGCCTGGCCCTACTTCAGCTGGGCGCGGCGGCGCTTCGAAGCGGAGACCGCCGCCGAAGCCACCGTCAGCTAGAAGAGCGACGGATACCGGTTCGGAGCGGCGTCGCGCATGAGGCCGTAGATGGCGCGGAAGATCTCGTCGCGCGAGGGCTTCGAGAAATAGTCGCCGTCGGAGCCGTAGGCCGGTCGATGCTCGCGGCCGGTGACCGTGACCGGTGGAGCATCGAGCCACCAGAAGCCGCCCATGCGCTCGACGATCTGCTGCATCAGCCAGGCCGAGGCGCCGCCGGGGACGTCCTCGTCGACGATCACCAGGCGATTCGTCTTGCGCAGGCTGGCGATGATGCGGTCCTCGCGGTCGAACGGCGACAGCGTCTGGACGTCGATGATCTCGATCTCGACGCCGGTCTTCGCCAGCAGGACCGCTGCCTCCTCGACGATCGGGCAGCAGGCGCCATAGGTCACGACCGTGACGTCGCGCCCCTCGCGCAGCGTTTCGGGCACCCCGAGCGGCACGCGGAAGGAGCCGACGTTTGCCGGCAGGCGCTCCTTGTGGCGGTAGCCGTTCAGGACTTCGACGACGATCGCCGGATCGTCGGCGGCGAGCAGCGTGTTGTACATCCCCGCGGCCTGCGTCATGTTGCGCGGCACACAGAGCCAGATGCCGCGCGTGAGATGGAGCAGGCCGCCCATCTGCGAGCCCGAATGCCAGATCCCCTCGAGGCGATGTCCGCGGGTGCGCACGATCACCGGCGCCACCTGCGCTCCCGCGGTCCGCCAGGAGAGCGAAGCGAGGTCGTCGGAGAGCGTCTGCAGGCCGTAGAGGACGTAGTCGAGGTACTGGATCTCGGCGATCGGCCGGATACCGCGCAACGCCAGGCCGATCGCCTGCCCCATGATCGTCTGCTCGCGGATACCCGTGTCGGACACCCGCAGCGCGCCGTATTTCTTCTGCAGGCCGAGAAATCCCTGATTGACGTCGCCCAGATGGCCGACATCCTCACCGAAGGCGACCAGGTTGGGCATTCGCGCCAGTGCTTCGTCGAAACAGGCGTTCAGGACCTCGAAGCCGTTGAGGACGGGGGACTCTTCGTCGTAGAGCGCCGCCACCGGGGCGATCTCGAGCGGCGAACGTGAACCCGACGCGCGAAGGTGCGAGCCGTAGCGCTCTTCGTTCTCGAGCCTGTGCTCCTGCGTCCAGCGCGCCAGCGCGGCGCGCTCGGCCGAGGCGTCGCCCAAGGTCGCGATCAGAATCTCGTGTGCCGAGGTCTGGAGATTGCGGTGCAGGACGGGGTGCATGCGATCGAGCGACTTCACCAGTGCCTCGATGGCGGCCGGGTCGCCCGCCTGCCGGGCCACCTTGCCGGCGAGGTCGGTGAAGACCCGCTTGTCGACGCCGATCGCCTCCTGATAGGCGTCCCAGGCCCGGCGCTGCGCCTCGCGGGCCGCCGTCGCAGACTCCCTCTCGATTGCGTCGAGCTCGCTTTCGCCGGCGATCCCTTCGGCGAGCATCCAGGCGCGCATGCGGCGCAGGCCGTCGAACTCCACTTCGAACGCCAGGCGCTCGGTGGACTTGTAGCGCTCGTGGCTGCCGGAGGTGGAGTGGCCCTGGGGCTGCGTGACTTCGGCGACATGAACGATCGCCGGCACATGGTCGCGACGGACCCGTTCGGCGGCGGCCAAGTAGGTGTCGACGAGAGCGGGATAGTCCCAGCCGCGGACGCGATAGAGCTCGAAACCCTCGCCGCAGTCCGGCTTTCGCCCGAATCCGGAGAGCATCTCGGAAAGGTCGCTCTTGCAGATCTGGTGCTCGTTGGCGACCGAGATGCCGTAGCCGTCGTCCCAGATCGACAGCAGCACCGCAGCGCGCAGCACACCGATGGCGTTGACCGTCTCCCAGAAATGCCCCTCGGCGGTCGAGGCGTTGCCGATCGTGCCGAAGGCGATCTCGTTGCCGCCGCGCGAGAACTTCTCGAAGCCGCCGTCGGCCAGACCGGGCAGCTCGCGATAGAGCCGCGACGCGTGTCCGAGCCCCACCAGGCGGGGCATCTGGCCGGCGGTGGGGGACATGTCGGCGGCGCTCTGGACGCGGGCAGTGATGTCCAGGGGCGCGCCGTCCGCGTCGCGCAGACGGGTGGCGAAGTGGGCATTCATCTGGCGGCCGGCGGAGGCCGGCTCGCGCACCGGGTCGGCGTCAGCGTAGAGCTGGGCGAAAAACTGGTCGAGCGTGAGCTCGCCCACCGCCAGCATGAAGGTCTGGTCGCGGTAGTAGCCCGAGCGGAAGTCGCCCGGCTGCGCGGCGCGCGCCATGGCGAGCTGGGCGAGCTCCTTGCCGTCACCGAAGATGCCGAACTTGCCCTTGCCGGTGAGCACTTCCCGCCGGCCGATGAGGCTGGCGTGACGGCTCTCCCAGCCCAGCCGGTAGTCGGCGAGGACGCTCGCGCGGGTGAGGACGGGGCCGTGGTTCTCGGCGACGGGATGGGGGGCGGTGTCGGTCATCGGCCGCCGATCTTACCGGCTCTGGGGTGGAGCGGGCGATGCGGTACCCGCTGCCCAGTCGAAGGCGAGGTTGCCGGTGCGGGCGAGGATCGCTTCCCACCAGTCGCGGTTGTCGACGTACCACTTCACGGTCTCTTCGAGCCCCGCGTCGAAGGCGACCAACGGCCTCCAGCCGAGCTGGGTCTCGATCTTCAACGGGTCGATGAGGTAGCGCCGGTCGTGGTTGGGGCGGTCCGGGACGTGCTCGATCCACTCTTCGGGGCGCTTGCCGAGCAGGGCGAGGACGCGCTCGACGATCTCCATGTTGGTGCGCTCGTTGCGTGCCGAGATGTCGTAGATCGGCAGCAGTTCCGGCCGGGTCGCGGCCTCGTAGCCGACCGCGACGCGCGGCGCGTGGAGGATCGCCCAGATCGCCGCGCAATGGTCGGAGACGTGCAGCCAGTCGCGCATCTGCAGGCCGTCGCCGTAGACCGGCACCTTCTTGCCGCGCAGCACGTTGGTGATCATCAGCGGCACGAGCTTCTCGGGAAACTGGAAGCGGCCGTAGTTGTTGGCGCAGTGGGTCATCGCGATGTCCATGTCGCGATAGGTCTGCATGTAGGCGCGCACGAACTGATCGCCGGCCGCCTTGGCGGCGCTGTAGGGGGTCTTGGCGTTCAGCGGGCTGCCCTCGGTGAAGAAGGCGGCATCTTCGGCGAGCTCGCCGTAGACTTCGATCGTCGAGACGTGGAGGTGGCGCTTCACCGGGTGCCCGGCCTGTCTCCGGGTGGCTTCGAGCAGGATCTGCGCCCCGAGCGCGTTGGTGCGCGCGAACGACGACGGATCGAGAACGGCCCGGTCGTTGTGGCTCTCGGCGGCGAAGTTCACGACGAAGTCGGGTCGGAACTTGCCGTAGACCTCGAGCATTCCCGTGAAGTTGCAGATGTCGTCGACGACGATGTGGATGCGGTCGCGCACGCCGTCGAGGTTTGCCTCGTTGGCGGCGAACGACAGGTTGTCGAGCGCCACGACGGAGGCGCCGGGCTCGCGCCGCAGCACGTCGTGGACGAAGTTCGAACCGATGAAGCCGCAGGCGCCGGTGACGAGATAGGTGCTCATGGGAAAGTGGCTCCTTCGAAGTCCTCGAGGCCGCGCAGGTGGATCGTCTGGAGCTCGCGCACCGGATCAGAGGGTGGAGGCGGGCAGGTGGGTCGGCACGAGCCGGGCGCACTCGAGGAGCGCCTGGGCCGCCTTGAGATGGGGCAGCAGGGAGAAGAAGGAGCCGCGGGTGAGCTTGAGTCCGCCGCCCATGAGGGCGGCGCCGGGCTCGATCTCGCCGGTGAGCAGGCGGATCCAGACGGCGGCCGGTGCCGTGAGGCAGAACGTCGCGCCCTCGAGATCGCCGGGGAGCGCCGGTCGCGCAGCGCGGCAGCTGCCGTGCGCGAGGTCGAGAAAGAGCCCGCGGCCCGCCGGAAAGCCGGGTGTGCCGTCGGGCAGGAGGGAGAACGCCAACGAGCCCTTCCACGACGCCGCGGCGGCACGGTAGGGCTCGTTGGCGCCGAGCTCGCGCTCGAGGCGCTCCGCCCACGCCGGTCCGAAAAGCTCCGGTGCGGGCGAAGCGGAGTCGAAGAAGGGTGCTTCCGGCGTCACTTCGCCGCCGGGACCTCGATGCCCTTGCGGGAGAGCTCGTCGTTGATGACCCGGGCGAGCTCTTCGAACGGCACGGCGCCGTTGATGAAACGGCCGTTCACGAACAGCGCCGGAGTGCCCGAGACGCCGGCCGCCTGGCCGTCCGCCAGGTCACGAGCGACGATCTCGGCCATCCTGCCGCTGTCGAGACAGGCGTCGAACTTGGCGACGTCCACTCCGACCTTCGCCGCGGTGGCCTTCAAGTCCGGCACCGAGAGCTTCTGCTGGTCGGCGAACAGCGCGTCGTGCATCTCCCAGAACTTGCCCTGCTCGTTGGCGCAGAGCGAAGCCTCGCCGGCCTTCGGCGCCTGCGGGTGGATGTTCAGCGGGAACTGCCGGAAGACGAAGCGGACCTTGTCGCCGTAGACCTGCTTCGCCTGGTCGATCGAGGGGTTGATGCGGCTGCAGAACGGGCACTGGAAGTCCGAGAACTCGATGATCGTGATCGGCGAGCCGACCGGGCCGCCCTTCGCGGGAGAGCCGGCTTCGGCAACCTGGACGCGGGCCACATCCATGAGGATGCGGGTCTTGTACTTGGCGCGCAGCGACTGGATGAACGCCTCCTGCGCCGCCTGGCCGCGCTGCTGGATGAGGAACTGCTTGATCTGCGGCGCGATCTGCTCGAGCGGACGGCCCTGGATCCGCGCCTGGTTCTCCTGATACCAGGTGGCGACTTCGGCGTCGGTCACTTCGCCGATCTTGCCCTGGATCTCGGCCTGCTGGAGGGCGAGGACGTCGATGCCACGGGCGGCCGCTTCGGTTTCCATGAGCTTCTGCTCGACGAGGCGGTCGAGCCCCTGCTCGAGGAGCTTCTGGCGATCCTGCTCGAGCTTCGCAAGCTGCGGGGCGAGCAGGGTCTCGAGATCGGCCATCGTCACCGGCTTGCCGTTGACCTCGGCGACCGGGGTGCTCTTGTCGGCGGCGGCAGCGGTGGCGGCCGGCTTGGCGGCGACGCTCTTCTCGCCGGCGCAGGCCGGCAGGACGGAGCCGACCAGGCCGAGAATGGCGAGCGACGCCATGGCGGCGAAGGCGCGGGGCTGCGGCATCGATTTCGGGGAGTGACTCATTGCGGTGGATCTCCTGTGGGTTTGCTCCGGTGGGGCACGGGCTGCCGGAATGGCGCTGGGCGGCTCCAATGCAAGTCGAAAGCCAGTCATGAAGTCTACCCGAGATGGCGAAAACCACGCTCGGCGCTGCGAAGGGGGCGAATTTCGTAGAATCCCGGGCACGCCCGGGCCGTTCGGGTCGCCGGGTCATTGGGTCATTCAGGTCGTTCGGGTCGCGGAGGTCCTGCGCCCCGGGTGGCCGGAGCCACTTCCATCTCGATCGAGAGGAGCTCTTCGATGCGCATTCGTCTGCTGTCGTCCCTGCTGCTGCTTACCGTCTCTCCTGCCATGGCCTCGACCTGCGAGAAGGTCTCGTACGGCAGCGGCGTCACGCTCACCGATACGACCGCGGTCCAGTCGATCCTCGCCCAGCCGGAGGCGTTCGTCGGCAAGGAGGTGCGCGTCGAGGGCACGGTGAAGGAGGTCTGCGAGATGGCCGGTTGCTGGATGGACCTCGAGGCGGGCGACGGCGCCCAGACGATGAAGATCAAGGTCAAGGACGGCGTCATCGTCTTCCCGGTCGCGGCGCGCGGCAAGCAGGCGGTCGCCCAGGGCAAGGTCGAGGATCTGGAGATGACCCGCGCCAAGTACGTCAAGTACCTCGAGCACGCCGCCGAGGAGCAGGGCGGGAAGTTCGACGAGACCGCCGTCAAGGGCGACGGTCCGTTCCACGTCTACCAGATCGCCGGCACCGGCGCGGAGATCTGCAAGTAGGGCGATGGCGCCGGCCGGCGCCGCAGCGCGGCGCCCGAAAGCCGAAGCTGGAAAGTAGGATGTGTTGAGCGAAGCGAAACGCATCGCTCGCGTTTCGCATCCACGCCTCTGTCACGCGACCGATGCGGTGCGCTTCGCTTACCGCATTCTACGGGCTGACGTTCTTCTTTCTGCGTGGCGCCCAGGGCAGGGAAAAAGGCAAAGGACCGGTAAAGGGAAAAGCTCGGCGGCGGGAGTGGCGAAGGATCTTGTCGCCATTGCAGAGGCCGGTAGGCCCCGAGTCGACCGCCGGCAAGCGGGCTTCAGGGCGTGGATTCCCTTTACTGAGCTTTTCTTCTGGCGCGAGGCGAGGGACTTCCGTTGAGCCGGGACCGGCTCTCAGCGGGTTCCGGCTATGCTACCGGCTCCCCATGAAACTCATTCCGGCGGCCGCGGTCGTCTTTCTGATGGCTCTCGGCCTCTATGCCGCGACGACGCACCGTCGGGTCTTCATCGCTGGCAACGACGCCTCGCGGTGGGCGGCGATCGAATCCCTGGTCGACCACGGGTCGGCCAGCGTCGAGCGCTCCCGGTTCGCGGCCAACATCGACCGGATCCGCATCGGCGAGAACGAGTACTCGAACAAGCCGCCGCTGCTCGCGCTCGGCGGCGCAGCTATCTACGCCGCTCTGCAGGCACTCTTCGGCTGGTCGCTCTCCGGCCCCGGGGCGTCGAGCGTCCTCTATTGGGTGACCCTCCTTCTCGTCGGAGTGCCCTCCGCCTGGCTGGTGGCGCGGTTTTACGCCGAGCTCAAGCGCTTTCCGGCGCTCGACGGCCGCTGGCGCCTGCTGCTCGCCGGCGCGCTGGGTGCCGGGACCCTCCTCTTCAGCTTCTCGACGACGCTCAACAACCACACCGTCGCTGCCGCACTCCTCTTCGCGGCCTTCGTCGCGGCGCTCGACGGGCGCGGACTCGCGAGCGGTCTGGCCGCAGGCCTCGCCGCCGCGGTCGATCTGCTGCCCGGGATGGGGCTCGTGCCGCTCTTCGGCTGGATGCTCCTGCAGGGCCGCTCCCGGGGCGCCCTCTCCCGCTTTGCCGCCGGCCTCGCCTGCTGTCTGGCGCTCGCCGGCGCCGCCAATCTCGGAACCCACGGCTCGCTCATGCCGGCGAAACTCGTCGCCGGAGCCGTCGACCTCTCGGCCCAGGCGGGTCCCGCAGCCGGGGGAGTGGTGCTGCCGCAGAGCCTCACCTATCCGCTCGAGATTCTCCTCGGCAGTCACGGCCTCTTCGCGGTCTCGCCGGTGCTGCTCTTCGGCGCCTGGGGTCTGGTGCTCGCCTGCCGGCGGCCGCGCGTGGGCGCGCTTCCGGACCAGCCCGATCCGGAGGGCCTCCGAGGCCCCTTCGCGGACGCCACTCTCGGGCGGGCCCTTGCCCTCGGGCTGCTGCTGCAGTTCGCCGGGCACGCCGCGCTTGCAGGCTCCTACGGCGGTTGGTCCTACGGCTACCGCTACCTGCTGCCGATCCAGCCGCTGCTGCTTTTCTGCGCGCCGCTGGCGCTCGCCGGCTCGCAACGCCCGCGCCGCCGATTCCGGATACTGTTCGCCGCAGTCCTGCCGGTCTCCGTTCTCTTTGCGGCCCTCGGGGCCTACCATCCATGGCCGCCGGCATTCGAACAGGAGTCTTCGGGACATCCAGTGGCGACGCTGGTCGAGAACCCGGTCGGCGGCAACGCCGCCGGCTGGCTCGCGCAGCACGCGCCCGCAAGTGCGCTCGCCTCTTGGACGGCGCGGCGGTTCGTCAGTCCGGACCCCGACCTCCAGCGGCGCTACTTCGCTCTCTTCTTCGGCAGCAAGGGAGATCTCGCCTCGATGAGAAAGTTCGCAGATTGAGCCGGCCCGAGCACAAGCCGGCCGAAAAGAAGGGTCCCCGGCCGGTGCCGGCCTCGCTGCTCTATTTCGGCGACCGTTTCGCGGCGATCGACAAGCCCGCCGGTCTGTCGTTGCGCACTTCGCGCGCCGACCCGCACAGCGCGGCGCGCGGGTTGGTCGAGGCCTTGCGTTTCCGCGACCGCGAGCTCTTCGCCGGGCGGGAGCCGCAGCTCGTGCATCGGCTCGACGAATCGACGAGCGGCGTCGTCCTGGTGGCGCTGGACGTCGACATTCATCGCGAGCTCGTCACCCGTTTCGCCGAGCGCCAGGCGGAGAAGCGCTATCTCGCCCTGGTCTGGGGCCACCCTCGCCCGTCCATCGGAAGCTGGGATGCCCGCCTGGGCCCGGACAAGAAGGATCGCCGGCGGATGAAGGTCGACCCGCAAGGTCGGCCGGCGTTGACGGAGTACCGGGTTCTCGCCAGGGCGGCGCATGTCGCCCTGGTCGAGCTCGCGCCGCGGACCGGCCGGACGCACCAGTTGCGGGTTCACCTCGCGGCGGCCGGGCACCCGATCGTCGGCGACGACCTCTACGGCGGGCCGCGGGAACACAGCATCCGGTCGCCCGCGCTGCGGACCGCCCTCGCTCCCGGACGCTCCCTGCTGCATGCCTTCCGGCTGGCGATCCCGGGCCTCGAGCCAGAGTCGTTCGAAGCCCCTTTGCCGGCCGATTTCGTGGCCGCCCTGGCGGCCTGCCGGATCCCGATGGACACGGCGCTTGCATTTTCCTCGAAGCCGTGAAACACTTCGCTGCAACAAAAGCCGGAACAGAACTATCCCTCCCTCCCCTTTGACCCAGCACACTCAATATTCCTTTATTTTTGAGGTCCATCGCGGACCTCGCAACAGCGCTCCGCTTTCGCGGATCGCGACTTATCCACATGCAGTTGCAGCAAGGAGTCACGCATGACCGAACAGGGCACAGTGAAGTGGTTTAACAACGAGAAGGGTTTTGGTTTCATCTCGCGCGAGAGCGGTCCGGACGTGTTCGTCCATCACACCGCGATCACCGCCGAGGGTTACCGCTCCCTGAACGAGGGCGACCGGGTTTCTTTCGAGGTCGTCGAGGGTCAGAAGGGTCTTCAGGCCCGCAACGTCGTCCGGATCTGACCTGCCACTCGCAAGGCGCAGTCATCTAATGATGTCCATCCTGGCGAGCCGGCAACCGCGGTGAGCCGTGCAGTTTTGAATTTCGCGGGCCCAAGACGGACCCGCGGCAAGGTCGGCCTCGAAGCGAGGCCGGTAATAACTAACCAGTAGGTGTAAGGAGCAGGGCATGACCGAGCAGGGCGCAGTCAAGTGGTTCAACAACGAGAAGGGCTTTGGCTTCATTTCGCGTGAGAGTGGTCCGGACGTTTTCGTCCATCACACCGCGATCCTCGCCGAGGGATATCGCTCCCTCAACGAAGGGGACCGTGTCTCCTTCGAAGTGGTCGAGGGCCAGAAGGGCCTGCAGGCGCGGAACGTCGTCCGCATCTGACGCAGCCTTTCTCCTTTAGATTTCAATCGATCGCCCCAGCCGCTCGCGGCCGGGGCGTTTTTTTTTGTCTGCTCGCCTCCCGAAATGTGACCTGACCTGTTCCTCGGGTACATTCCTTTCGAATGGACCTCGAAGAGACAGTGCGCGATCTGGCCCCGCGGCTTCTGCGTTACTGCCGGGGCCGCCTGGCAAGCCTCGAGTCGGCTGAGGACATTGCCCAATCGGCGCTCATGGCTCTAGTCGCCCGCTGGCGCGCGGTCGGGCCCCCCGACTCACCCGTGGCATTTACCTTCTCTATCGCCCGGCGCCGGGCTTGGCGTGTCGCCTTTAAAGAGCGCCTCTTGTTGCCCATTTCGACGCTCGGATTCCGGAATGAGCCGTTTGCTGATCCGACCCAAGCTGCCGAAGCGAAATCGGAGCTGCGAGGGTTGCGAAGCAAACTGCAGAGGCTCTCGGTAAAGGAGCGCGAGGCCATACTCTTTGTGGTCGCCGGAGAGCTCTCGATGGTCGATGCGGCTCTGGCTCTCGGCATCTCCGAATCCTCGCTCAAGATGCGCCTCGTCCGCGCGCGCCAGAAACTGAAGGAGTTCCAAGAATGAGAGACCAAAGCGACGAGGCAGTAAGGGCGGCTCTTGAGCCCTCGGAGCTGGAGGTCGAGAGGGTTGTTGCCGCCGCTCTGGCTGCGGAACCAGGTGGTTCTCGCCGCGGGCCACTCTGGATGGCGGTCGCTACGACTGCCGTTTTCATCGCGGTGGTCGTCGCCTACGCCCGTCGTGAGCGTCCCTTTACCGGTCCTTTTCCTGTTGATGCGCGAACCGAGGTGACGAGCACAGTCAGCAATGTTGGCGGGGTGATGTTGGTGAGGGGGATGGAGGGGCGAACTCTCGTCGCCAGCACCGGCATGAAGAGGGAGTCGGAGGAGCTTCAGAAGTCCTACCGGATCATCATTTCGAGAGGAACGGTGCCATGAACAGGATGATGCGAGGACTACGGGCAGTCGCCTTGATTGTGACCGTCTCGAGCCCGGGAGTCGCGGAGTCGGGGCCCGCGGGCAAGTTGAATCAGAGGATCGAGCTCGACCTCCTCGAGGCAGCTCCTGCCGATGTGTTTGGATCGTTCGCCAAGATGCTGGGAGCGAGTCTGGATCTTTCGCCAGCCGTGACAGGGAAGATCACGGTGCGGCTCCACAACGTCACGGCAGATACTGCGATCGGCGCAGTCTGCGAATCGATCGGCTGTCGAAGTGAGCTCTCGTGGGGAGAGAGTCCTGTTCTCCGGATACTCCCCGTGGCCATTGCGGTGCCCGAGCCGGTTGGGCCGGCGCTCCGTCAGAGTCTCGATTCGCCGATGAGCATCTCGCTCAAGGACGCGTCTGCGATGGATGTCCTCGTCAGTATTTCTCGAATGCTGAAGGCGGAGCTCAAGATTCAGGAAGGAACCAGCCAAACCGTGACACTCGAGCTACAGGGCGTTCCCGCGAGTCAGGCACTCGACGCAGTAGGCGCGCTGCTCAAGATGAACTGGGATCTACGGGAGGAAGCCGTCGACGGAAAGACCCGGCGCATCCTGGAGATCTCGCCGAGGCGGCCGGTCCACCCGGTGTCGGCGGCCCCGCCGGTCGATGAGAAGCTCTGAGGCTCAGGCCCCCGCGCTGGGCACGACGCGGACGACGACGACGGTGAGGTCGTCCTGGAGCTCGGATTCGCCGCGGTAGGTGGCGAGGTCGGCGAGGAGGGCCTGTTCGACGGCGCGGGGGCGGGGGTCGCGGCGGGCGGCGGCGGCGAGCTCGTCCATGAGGCGGCGCTCGCCGTAGGGACGGCCGCGCGGGTCGGTCGCCTCGAGCAATCCGTCGGTGACGAAGAGCCAGAGGTCGCCGGGCTCAAGCGGTTCGGTGTGCAGCGGGAAGGCGGCCGGCAGACGGGTGCCGAGCGGCGGTGAGCTCGCCTCGATCGCACTGACCTTGCCCGTCGCGGCACAAAAGCGCAGGGCCGGAGGATGGCCGGCGGTCACGACGTGCACCTGGCCCGTCTTGCGATCGAAGAGCGCTACCACCAGGCTCATGAAGAGGCGCGACACGCCACTGTCGCGCACCAGCAGGTTCAAGCGCTCGACGACAGCGCGCGGCTCCGCGAGGTCGGCACGCAGCAGGTGGAGCCCGGCGCGCACGCCGGAGAGCAGCAGGCCGCTCGCGACGCCGTGCCCGGCGACGTCGCCGACGACGACGGCCACGCGGTCCCCGTCCACCGGCAGGAAGTCGTAGTAGTCGCCGCCGACTTCGGTCGCCGGAAGCGACATCCCCTGAAGCTCGAGCCAGGAGACGTCCGGCGCCGAGGAGGGCAGCATGGCGAGCTGAATGGCGCGGGCGTCCTCGAGCTCCTCGCGCATGCGCGAGCTCTCGCGCTCGCGAGACGAAGCGACGCTCCACTCGGCGATGAACCTGCCCGCCTGGCGGCGCGTCATCGCCCATCCGGCCCAGGCCGCGACAGCGTTCACCAGGACGATGCCGATGAACGGCCCCCAGAAGGAATCCGGCGCCTCTTCGAGGCCGCCGGCGAGGATGCGGATTCCGGCCACCCCTGCCGCGCCGACCGCGAGGAGCGGTGTGTCGCTGCCGCGCAGGCGCAGGAGCAGGAGCAGGAGCGGCGAGAGGAAGATCGAAGCGAACATCACCATCGGGAAGAGCGTGGTGATGACCATCCAGAGCGTGAAGCCGGCGGCGAGGAGAGTGAGCAGAGCGGGATGAAAACCGTGCCGCCACCGGTCACGGCGCAGGCCGAGGATGCCGCCGGCGAGGAGAGCCAGGGTCATCGCCGAGCCGCCGGCCCGCAACAGATCTCCGCGGCTCGCCTCGACGATCGTCATCACCAGCGCGATCGGTGCGAACCCCCACAGGAGGGGCCGGACGACCGCGGCGTTGCGCTCGTCGCGCCACCGCTGGAGGGCCTCCGCGCGCGGCAGCGCCGCGAGCTCGTGCAGGGGGAGAGATCTCAAGACGGAATCAGCGCGGCGGACCGCCGGCGCCGTCCGGGCTGGCGTCGCCCGTCGGAGCAGATACCGTGGGCGCGGTCGCCGGACTCTCCCAGGAGAGCAACGTGCCCGCCGGCAGCTTCTCGATTCGCGAGATGCGCACGATGTCGCTCGTCGCCTTCCACCGCATCTCCAGCGTAAAGGCGACCTTGTCGCCGGGCGCGAGAGTCGCGATGTCCGCGTCGGGGGCCAGGCCGAACGGCATCGTCATCGCCTCCATTCCGACGACCTTGCCGCTCTCGTCGCGGAAGTCGGGAACGGCCTCGTGGCGGATCGCAATCTCCGGCGACGGAGGGCTCGGCAGGCGGACGATCTCGCCGCGCATGGCGTAGGTCTCGACGGGCACGGACGGGGCCTCGGCGGGCTTCCCGCAGCCGGCCTGAAGCAGGGCGATCGACAGGAGGAAGCTGGCGGCGAAGCGGAGAGTTGAAGCGGAATCGCGCATGAAGCGAGCCTATCAATTGTCGCCGAGATGGCCGCGCTCCGAGCGCCGGGATGGCCTCGCCTCGGCTAGACTCAGCGGGATACTTCGGCCGGTGAAGGGAAAGCGAGCGGTATGCGAGGACACTACATCGTCTGCGGTCTGGGGATCGTGGGCTACCGGGCGGTCGAGCTGCTGCACCGGCTCGGGGAGAAGGTGGTCGTGGTCACCCTCTCCGGCCACGATGACCGCATCCAGGCAGCGCGCGCTGCCGGGGTCGAGGTCGAGATCGCCGACGCGCGCGACTCGAACGTCCTTCGGCGGCTCGGCATTCTGGAGGCGCGGGCCCTGGTCGTCACGACCTCGAAAGATGTCGTCAACGTCGAGATCGCGCTCGATGCCCAGCGCTTGCGGCCTGACCTCGCGATCGTGATCCGCCTCTTCGACCAGAATCTCGCCCGTCAGCTCGAGGGCGCCTTCCGGATCCGCCGGGCGCTCGGCATGGCGACCGTTGCCGCGCCGAGGATCGCCGCGGCCGCCACCGGCAGCGAGGTGCTCGGGCGCTTCCAGTTCGACGGCGAGGATCTGGTGGTCGCGATGATGGAGGCGGCAGAGCATCCGGAGCTCGTGGGGAAGGGCTCCGAGATCCTCGCCGCCCTCGACCGGCGCCTGTTGACGCGCGGCACGCGTCAGGCCCGGCGGCGCGACAACGGCGAGCCGATTCGCGAGGACGAAGCGCTCCTCGTCCTCGCCAGCCAGAAGAGCTGGGATGCCGCCGAGGGTCTCGCGCGGGCGCGTCCGGCCGGCGTCGCGGGTGCCCGTCAGCGCTTCGGCGACGCGCTCCGCAAGATCGGCTCCGCCTGGAGCGACGCTTCGACGGGGCTCAAGGCGGTCTTCGGCGTCCTCGTGGCCCTCATGTTCACGAGCGTGCTCGTCTTCCGCTACGGCATGGGCCTGTCGCTCATCGACGCGATCTACTTCATGGTGACGACGCTGACCACCACCGGCTACGGCGACATCACGGTGAAGGATCAGGCGGTCTGGCTCAAGGTCTACTGCTCGTTGATGATGCTGCTCGGTTCGGCGACGATCGCCACCGTCTATTCGCTCATCACCGACTGGATCGTGACGGCGAGGGTCCGCGAGCTGCTCGGCCGGCAGCCCGTGCCGGAGGACGGGCACGTCATCGTCGCCGGTCTGGGTAACGTCGGCTTCCGCGTCGTCGAGGAGCTCTGCCAGGCCGGTGTCCCGGTCGTCGTCCTGGAGCGCAATCGGGAAGGTCCGTTCGTCGGCGGCATGGAGCAGCAGGTGCCGCTCCTGGTCGGAGACGCGCGGCTGACTTCGGTCCTCGACCAGGCGCACATCCGGGGCGCCCGCAGCATCCTTGCCGTCACAGGCGACGACGCCGTGAACCTGTCGATCTGCCTGACGGCGAAAGAGATGTCGCCCGGAACCCGCACCGTCGTCCGGCTCTTCGACGCCGAGTTCGCGCGCAAAGTGGAGGAGAGCCCGCTGATCGACGCGGCGCTCGGCGCCTCGCGTATCGCGGCGCCGAAGTTCGTCGCGTCGGCGCTCTTTCCCGGAGTCCTGAAGGCGTTTCTCGACGGCGACACGCTCTGCGTGCTGCTCGCCGGTGGCGAGGAGCTCGACCTGCGCCCGGAGGATCGCCCGCAGGTCGTCTGGCAGGGGGGGAAGCCGGCCTTCGAGGGTGACCCGCGCGGTCGCCGGCGCATCGTTCAGGTCTTCCGGCCGTTCGTCTCCCCCTGGGAAACCGGGGGGATGGTGAGCTGAGTTGAGCCCACGCCCTCGCGCGCGTGGGCTAGACTCTCGCCGTGAAGCGACCCGCCAGCTGGGGCAAGGACTCCCGCAGCGCCGAAGAACGCAGCTTCCTCGCCGGCCCGACCTGGCGGCTCACCGAGCTCCGCCGGATCCTCCGCATCTTCCTGGAGTTCTTGCGCGGCTTCCGTTCGCTGCACTTCGTCGGTCCATGCGTCACGGTCTTCGGATCGGCGCGTTTCCCCGACGGACATCGCTACTACGAGATGGCGCGCGAGGTGGGGCGGCTTTCCGCCGAGGCCGGGTTCACGACGATGACCGGTGGCGGCCCGGGAGTGATGGAAGGGGCGAACCGCGGCGCGCGCGAGGCCGGAGGGCGCTCGGTCGGCTGCAACATCGCGTTGCCGCACGAACAGAAGCCCAATCGCTATGTCGACTATTTCCTGGAGTTCCGCTACTTCTTCGTGCGCAAGGTCATGCTCGTCAAGTACTCCTACGGGTTCATCGTTCTGCCGGGTGGATTCGGCACGCTCGACGAGATCTTCGAGACCGCGACGCTCATCCAGACCGGCAAGATTCCCGGTTTTCCGCTGGTGCTCATGGGGCGCGACTACTGGAAGGATCTTTTCGAGCTGCTGCGCGACAGGATGGTGAAGGAGGGGACGATCGATGCCGCGGACGTCGACCGCCTGCAGCTGACCGATTCTCCCGAAGAGGCCCTGGCGATCGTCGAAAAGCACGCCCGCGAGGTCGCAATGCTGCGCCTGGTACCGCGTCCGCGTCGCGTTCTCGGCGAGCACGCGGGCGGGAAGCCCGGCGACGGAACGTCGGCGGTGCCGGAAGCGGTGTCGCAGGCATCGGCGGCGTCGTCGGCGCCGGCGCCACCGGTGCCCTGAAGCGGGCTCGCGTGTCGCAAAATCCGCTGGAGAGTTTCGAAGCGGCGCTCGATCGGCTGCGCAGTCGGTTGGGCGAACGTCTCGTCGCCGAGCGCCGGCTCGCCCCGGATCCGGCCCGCATGGGCGAGCTCCTGCCGCCCCCACCGCCATCGCTGGCAGCGGCGCTCGCCGCACAGGGGATCGAGCGACTCTGGTCGCACCAGGTCGAGGCGATCTCGGCGGCCCGCGCCGGCAAGAACGTGCTGGTCACCACCGCGACCGCTTCGGGCAAGTCGCTGGTCTTCCAGCTGCCGGTGCTCGAGGAGGCGCTCGCCGGCGGCCCGGGGCGGGCGATCTTTCTCTTTCCGCTGAAAGCGCTGGGACAGGACCAGCGCGGCAAGCTCCTGACCCTGGCGCAGGCGGCGGGCCTCGACGCCGATGAGTTCGGCTGCGAAATCTACGACGGCGATACGCCGTCGGCGCAGCGCGCGGCGATCCGCCGCCGGCCGCCGCAAGTCCTGGTGACCAATCCCGACATGCTGCATCTGGGGATCCTCGCGCATCCGGGGAACTGGCCCGACCTGCTCGCCAACCTGAAGTGGATTGTGCTCGATGAGCTGCACGTCTACCGCGGGCTCTTTGGCGCCCATTTTCACCATGTGCTGCAGCGCCTGCTGCGGCTGGCGCGGGCGCACGGCGCACATCCGGCGATCATCGCCTCCTCGGCGACTGCCCAGAACGCGCGCGAGTTCGCCGAGCTCCTCGCCGCCGAGCCGTTCCTCGAGGTCACCGGCTCCGGTGCACCGCGCGAAGCGCGGCGGATATTCCTCGTGCGTCCCGAGGCGAGCCCCTACACGCTGACGCTCGATCTTCTCACCGCGCTCGTCGGCTCCGGGCAGAAGACGATCGTCTTCACCAAGGCGCGGCGGATCACGGAGCTTCTCTACGGCTGGCTGCAGCGCAAGGACCGTGAGCTCTCGCGTCGCGTGGCCTGCTACCGCGCCGGTTTCCTTTCCGAGGAGCGGCGGGAGATCGAGGCGAGGCTCCTCTCCGGCGAATTGGACGCCGTCATCTCGACCTCGGCGCTCGAGCTCGGCATCGACATCGGAGGGCTCGACGCCTGCCTGCTGGTCGGATTTCCCGGCAGCATGATGGCGACCTGGCAGCGCTCGGGCCGAGTCGGGCGGCGTGGCCGCGAGTCGCTGACCGCGCTCGTCGCCTTGCCGGATGCCCTCGACCAATATTTGCTGGAGCATCCCGACGAGCTGCTCGCCCGGCCCTGCGAGCCGCTCCTCTTCGACCCCGAGAACGAGCCGGTGGCGCGCATCCACCTCGAATGCGCTGCAGCCGAGGAGCCGCTCTCGCGAGTGGAGGATGCCCGTTACCTCGAGCGGCACGCGGCCGTGGTCGGCGATCTGCTGCGCGAGGGGACGCTCGTCGAAACGCGACAGGGCTCCGGGCTCGTGGCGCGGCGGCGGCGGCCGCAGCGCGACGTGAATCTCCGCGGGACCGGCGCCACTTTCGTTCTGGTGGACCGGACGCGGGGAGCCACGATCGGCACTCTCGATGGGGTGCGGGTCTTCAGCGAAGGGCATCCGGGGGCGGTCTACCTGCATCACGGCCGGCAGTACGAGGTGGCCGAGCTCGACCTCGATCGCCGGCGGGTGATCGTCCAGCCGACCGAGGTCGATTTCTTCACCTCGCCGCTGTCGCGCAAGGAGACCGAGATTCTCGGTGTGCTGGAGGAGCGCGAGATCGGCGGTCTCCAGGCGGCGCTGGGGCGGCTGCGGATCACCGAGCAGGTCACCGGCTTCGAACGCAAGCGGACCCAGGGTCAGGAGGTCATCGACCAGCAGTCGCTCGATCTGCCGCCCGCCGTGATGGAATGCGTGGGGCTCTGGTTCCGCACGCCGGAAGAGATCGCCCTCGAGCTCGCCGCGAATGGGCGTCACCTGCTGGGCTCGCTCCATGCCGCCGAACACGCCACGATCGGCCTCTTTCCACTGCTCGCACTCTGCGATCGCAACGACCTCGGCGGCATCTCGCTCGCTTTCCATCCGCAACTGGGCGGTGCCGGAGTCTTCGTCTACGAGGGCCATCCAGGGGGGATGGGCATCGCGAAGAAGGGTTTCCGGGAGCTCGAAGTCCTGCTCGCCAAGGTGCGCGATCACGTCGCGAACTGCGCCTGCGAGGAGGGCTGCCCGAGCTGTATCCAGAGCCCGAAGTGCGGCAACGGCAACCGCCCGCTCGACAAGCGCGGCGCGGTCGAGCTGCTCACGATGATGCTCGACCCCGCTCGCCCCGCGAGCGCGCACGAGCGGGCTCCGATGACAATTGCTCAGCCCAGCGCGGTCGCGCCTGCAGCGCGGCATTCAGCCCTGAAGAGAGGAAAAGCTCCGGTAAAGGAAGATGCTCTCGCAGGGCTTGAGGTGAGCTCGCCGCCGCCCTCTCCCGAACGTGCGGGCGGGGTGCCGTCATCGACCTCCCTTTACCGGAAGAACGCTGCGCGGGTCGAAGACGTCGTCCGCGCAGAGCGCGCCACCAGGGTTCAGGGCTTTGCAGGGAAGACTGTCCTCTTCGACATCGAGACCCTGCGCTCGGCAACGGATGTCGGGGGTTGGAACAAGGCCCACAAGATGGGGATCGCTCTCGCCGTCGTCTGCCATCTCGAAGAGGGGAGGTTCGAGACCTTTCTCGAGCCGCGCGCCGGCGAGCTGGCGGCGACGCTCAAGTCGGCCGGGCTGGTGATCGGCTTCAACAGCCGGCGCTTCGACTACGCGGTGCTGTCGGGCTATACGGGAGAGGACTATGCCCGCACACTGCCGACGCTCGACCTACTCGACAGCATGGTCGAGCGACTGGGCCGCCGGGTGAGCCTCGACCACCTGACGAAGGAGACGCTGGGCGCCGGCAAGACCGCCGATGGCCTGCAGAGTCTGCAGTGGGTCAAGGAGGGGCGCTTCGATCTGATCGAGGCGTACTGCCGGCGCGACGTCGAGCTGCTGCGGGATCTCTACCTCTTCGGCCGCCGCGAGGGTCATGTCTGGATCGCCGACCGCTCCGGACGGGTCCAGGTACCGGTCGACTGGTAGCCGCCAGCGGTCGGCTCTCAGCTCATTTCGAGGTCGGTGAAGGCGAAACGCCGGTCGTCGCAGAGCAGCGGTTGACGCGCCAGGCGGGCCGTCGCATAGGAGAGGCAGTCGCCGAAGTCGAGGGCTGCCTCGTGATGTCCCTCGCCGAAGCGCTGGTGGGCATCGAGCGCGGCCCGGAAGTGGGCGTCCGAAAACGGCACGATCGCGAGGTCGAACTCCTGGACGAAGCGCGCCAGCATGCCGTGCACGTCGCTGCCGGCCTCCCGCGCCAGGAGGAGACTGGCCTCGGCGAGCGTCGGAGCGCCGATGCCGGCGAAATTCGCGCTGGCGAGGGCGTCGATCAGTCGTTCGCAGCCCGTCTTGCGAAGGAAGATCGACGTGACGGCGGAGGCATCCACGATCACGCCGGAGGAGACCTGGGGAGGGGGAAAGGTCAGTGCTTCTCGAGGCGACGGCTGGCCGAGCGCGCCCGGATCACCGACCAGACCTCGCGCTCGAGGAACGAGCGCAGCTCTTCGCCGCGATTCTCCCGCACGACCTGAAAGGCGAGACGCTGCTTGCGCTCCTCGAGTGCCCGCCGGATCGCCTCGGTCTTGGATTCGCCGGTCAACTGCGCGAGCTCGAGCGCCAGGTTCTCGACCGATGCGTTCTTGATGTTCAACGCCATGCCAGGGCCCTCCCGATGAATGAGGGAAGGATAGGTAGAAAGGTGTAATTTGTCAACCATGGTGTAAATAGGTCGCACGCCTGCCTCAAGAATCACGGCGCGAGTCCAGGCTCAGGACGCAGGTCGGGTCGCGGCTGCCCAACGCTTCATGGCCACGTAGATCGCTCCGGCGGCGAAGAAGCCCACGAACCAGCCGTAGTCGTAGAGTGGACGCATCGGGGCGAAGACGAGCCCGCCCCAGGCGAGGGCGCAGCCGGCGAGGGTCGCGACGATGGCCGGCAGGCTCCAGCCCCCGTACTCGCCCTTGGGCAGGTAGAGGTCGGCGAGGTGGAGGTTCCGGCGCCGCACGATCCAGTAGTCGGCGATCAGCACGCCGGCGATCGAGCCCAGACCGCCCGAGTAGCCGACCAGCCAGGTGAAGATGTAGCCCTTGGGATCGGCGAGCAGCCGCCACGGCTGCATGGCGATGCCGAGAACGCCGGTGATGAGCCCGCCGGTGCGAAACGAGATCCAGCGCGGCAGAGCATTCGCGAAGTCGTTGGCAGGCGAGACCACATTGGCGGCGATGTTGACGGCCAGGGTCGCGACGACGACCGAGAACATGGCGAAGCCGACGATCCACGGGTTCGAGAAGTGGCCGACCAGCCGGATCGGATCCCAGATGGGCTCGCCGTAGAGGATGGCGCTGGCGCTGGTGATCAGCACGCCCATGGCGGCGAAGGCGAACATGGTCGTGGGCAGTGCCACCGCCTGCCCTATCGCCTGCTCGCGCTGGCTGCGGCCGAAGCGCGTGAAATCGGGCATGTTGAGCGACAGCGTCGCCCAGAAGCCGATCATGGCGGTGAGCGAAGGGACGAAGACGGGCAGGAACTCCGCCATCGTGCCGAACTTCCCGGGCTGCGAGAGCAGCGGGCCGAAGCCGTCCGCGGCCTTGACCGCCCACACCAGCAGGATCGCGGTCACGACGAGGACGTACGGCGCGGACCAGTTCTCGACCACCCGCAGCAGGTTCATGCCGCGGTAGATGATGCCGATGTTGATGCCCCAGAAGATCAGGAACGACAACCACTCGGTGGTCGTGTGTCCGGCAAATCCCGGGCCGAGCAGCTTCGCCCATCCGGGTACGAGCACGACGAAGAACGTCTGCAGCGCCTCGCCGCCGATCCACGTCTGGATCCCGAACCAGCCGCAGGCGACGAGCGCGCGCATGAGCGCCGGCAGGTTCGAGCCCGCGGTGCCGTAAGCGGCGCGCGCGAAGACCGGGAACGGAATGCCGTACTTCGTTCCCGGGTGGGAGTTGAGCAGAATGGGGACGAGCACGATGACGTTGCCGAGGAGGATGGTCAAGAGTGCCTGCCACCAGTTCATACCCTGCGTCATCAGGCCGGACGCCAGCATGTAGGTGGGGATGCAGTGGGCCATCGAGATCCACAGCGCCGCGTAGTTGTAGGTGCTCCAGGTGCGCTGGGCGATCGGGACGGGAGCCAGGTCGTGGTTGTAGAGGGGGCTTGCGGCGATGGCCGCCTCGTCGATCAACTCGACGCGGCCATCGGCGAGCTGGCGCTGGTTCGACTCCATGGGACACTCCAGGTGAGGCGACTGCGGACGCACGCTCAGTCGTGCAGGCCCCCGGGCACCTTCGCGGTGCCCTTCGCGATGCGGTCGTTCCAGCTCTCGAACGGCTTGCCGCGGGTGTCGTCGACCATCGTGATGCAGCCGGGCACGGGGCAGACGTGCGAACAGAGGTTGCAGCCGGTGCATTCGTCCCAGTCCACCCAGGTGACCTTCACTCCCGAGCCGGCGGCGCGCGCGATCGCCGCTTCCCGCGTCGGGGCGCGATGCCCTGCGGGCAGCGGGTGGCTGCCGGTGTGAATGCAGTCGACCGAGCTGTCGCGGCAGGCCACCAGGCAAAGGTCGCACCCGATGCACTTCTCCGCGTCGACATTCGCCGCGACCTTGTAGTTGAGGTCGAGGTCGCCCCATTCGGTGTAGGCGCCGATGGCGCGGCCGCGCAGCTCGTTCACCGACTTCATCCCCTTGTCGTCGAGGAAGTTCGACAGACCGTCGATCAGGTCCTCGACGATCCGGAAGCCGTAGTGCATGACCGCCGTGCACACCTGCACGCTGGTGGCGCCGAGAGCGATGAACTCCGCCGCGTCGCGCCATGTGGCGATGCCGCCGATGCCGGAGATGGGCACGGAGACACGGGGGTCGCGGGCGAGCGCGGCGACCATGTGCAGTGCGATCGGCTTGACGGCCGGACCGCAGTACCCGCCGTTCGTGGACCGCCCTCCGACGACGGGGTAGGGGACCATCCGGTCGAGGTCCACGCCGACGATGCTCTTGATGGTGTTGATGAGGCTCAAGCCGTGAGCGCCGGCCTCGACCGCGGCGGCGCCGGGCACGGTGATGTCGCCGATATTGGGCGTCAGCTTGACCAGCACCGGAACGTGTGCGAGCTCGACTGCCCAGCCGGCGACGACCTTGAGCACGTCGGGCTCCTGCCCGACCGCCGAGCCCATGCCGCGCTCGCACATGCCGTGCGGACAGCCGAAATTGAGCTCGAGTCCGTCGGCGCCGGTGTCTTCGACGCGGCGGATGATCTCCCGCCAGTCGTCTCTCGACTCGACCATCAGCGAGACGATCAGCGCATGTCCCGGGTAGCGCCGCTTGCAAAGAGCGATCTCGCGCAGGTTGACCTCGAGGGGGCGGTCGGTGATCAGCTCGATGTTGTTGAAACCGACCATGCGCTCGTTGCCGATCGCGAGCGCTCCGAAGCGGCTCGAGGTGTCGACGATCGGGTCCCCGAGGGTCTTCCACACGGCGCCGCCCCAGCCGGCGTCGAAGGCCCGCATGACCTGGTCACCGGTATTGGTGGGCGGGGCGCTCGCCAGCCAGAACGGATTGGGGGACCGGATGCCCGCGAAGTCGATGGAGAGGTCGGCCATGGTCGCTCGCTCCTACTCGTGTCCGGCCCGCATCGGCGAGTCGGGGCGGATCTCGATATCGAGCGCTGCGCAGATGCCGCGAGCGGCCCGTTTGCCGTCCTGAACGGCGGTCACGACGAGCTCGCCGCCGCGCATGGCGTCGCCGCCCGAGAAGACCCTCGGGTGGCCGGTCGCCCCGGTTCGCGGATCGGCCACCAGCGAGCCGCGATCGTCGATTCTCAGGCCCGAGAAGCACTCGGCAAGCTCCCGCAGGCGCGCCTGTCCGATCGCCACGATGGCGACGTCGCAGCGCTGGAGCTCGCCCGACTCGAGCTCGACCCCGGCCAACTGACCTTCCGGCCCGCGCACGAATCGCGCCGGGACCGCGCGCTCGACCAGAACGACTCCCGCGAGCCGGGCAAGCTCGAGTTCGTGCGCGTAGCCGCTCATTTCCAACGTCGTTCTGCGGTAGAGCATGCTCACCGACGGCACGCCGAGGCCAGCCAGCTCGCGGGCGACGTCGATCGCGGTATTGCCGCCGCCGATCACGACCGCCCGGCGCGCGCCGGCGACGAGCGCGCCCGGCGCCCCGCTCGGATCCTTGCCGAGCTTCATCCGTTCGATCCACTCGACCGCTCCGATGACGCCCGGGCCACTCTCGCCCGGGATGCCGAGCTTCACGTCGGTGCCGAGGCCGGGTCCCAGGAAGACGGCGTCGTAGCTGCGCAGCAGCTCCTCGGCGATCGGACCCGGCGCGACCTCGACGCCGGTGCGGATCTCGACGCCGAGCGAGCGGACGAACTCCACTTCGACGAGCGCGTCGTCGGCCGGCATCTTGTAGGGAGCGACACCCGAGGTGTTGAGCCCGCCTGCGAGCCGGCGGCGCTCGAAGATCGTGACGGCGAAACCCTCCAGCGCGAGATACGAAGCACAGGCGAGCGACGCCGGCCCGGCGCCCACGCACGCCGCCCGGCGGCCGTTGGCTGGCGCCCGCGAAAGGAGCGTCGCCGCCTGGCCGCCGCGCATCAGGGCCTCGGTGGCGAAGCGCTGCAGACGGCCGATGGCGATCGGCGGATCGCGGTCCCAGGCGTTGTAGACGCAAGCCCCGGCGCACAGGACCTCGACCGGGCAGACGCGTGCGCACGAGTAGCCGAGCACGTTGGCGGACAGGATCGTCCGGGCCGCGCCGCGGACGTTTCCAGTGCCGATCTTGCGGATGAACGTGGGAACGTCGATGCCGGTGGGGCAGGCCGCGATGCACGGAGCATCCTCGCAGTACAGGCAGCGGGCGGACTCGACCGCCGCCTCGGACGGCGAGAAGAGCGGCTTGGCGTCGGGCAGGTGCCGCTCCAGGCGGTCTTCGGGGAGCTTCACGGCTCGACGCTCGCTGGCTGCGGGAAGTGCGCGGGCTGGCGAGCGACGAAGCGACCGGCGCCCTGCTTTGTCGTGAGCGTCTCTCCGTCCCACAAGGTCCGGCCGCCGACGATCGTGCGCGCGATGCGTCCGCGGACCGCGAAGCCTTCGAAGATGCTGCGATCGGCCCTCGAGTGATGCGTCCTGGCGCTCAACGTGCGCCCTCCCCGGGGGTCGAGGAGCACCAGATCGGCGTCCATGCCGACCGCGATCGAGCCCTTCTTCGCCAGCCCGAAGATCCTGGCGGGCGCGGTGCTGCCGAGCTCGACCATCCGGGAGAGGTCGAATCGTCCGCCGACCACGCCGTGCGTGTACAGCAGCAGTAGACGGTCTTCGATGCCCGCGGCGCCGTTCGGGATCCGGGTGAAATCCTCGCGGCCCATCCGTTTCTGCTCGTGCGTGAACGGACAGTGGTCGGTGCCGACGGAATCCAGCATCCGGTTCGCGAGGCCGTTCCAGAGCGCCTCATGATGGCCGGCGTTCCCGGGCCGGATCGGCGGGCTCATGACGTAGGCCGAGCCGCCGAAGTCCGGCCTGTCGAACACCCTGTCGTCGAGGAGGAGATACTGCGGGCAGGT
>JAGPDF010000067.1:0-20217 GCA_018057705.1 Thermoanaerobaculia bacterium
GATACCGAGGCGCGTCATCCCGGTGTCGAACTTGAGGTGCAGTGGCGCTACCCACCCACACCCTTTACTGAAGGCTTTGAGAGCCTGGAGGCTCTCGAGACTGGAAATGACTGGAGTCAGGCGGTGACGCTGCAGGACGGAAGCGGCTTCCGGGGGCAACGGCGAAAGCACGACGATCTCTGAAGCGACACCCGAGGCTCGCAGCTCGATCGCCTCCTCGGCGGTGGCGACGGCGAAGCCGGCGAGCTGCTCGCCCCCCTCGGCCTCGAGCGCCCGGGCGACGGCGACCGCGCCGTGCCCGTAGGCGTCGGCCTTGACGACGGCGAGGATCTTCGCCGGGGCGACGAGCCCGGCGAGGTGGCGGTAGTTGTGGCGGAGGGCCGCGAGGTCGATCTCGACCCAGGCTCGGCGCAGCGAGTGCGCCCCGCAGTCGGCTTCAACCAACGTCGCTCCCGGCGTGGCTGCCATCGTAGCTGTGGAATCGCGTCGTCTCGCCCTTGAAGACCAGATTGACGGTGCCGGTCTCCCCGTTCCGGTGCTTCGCGATGATCAACTCGGCGAGGCCGCGCACCGAGGGATCCTCCTTGTTGTAGATCTCGTCGCGGTAGATGAAGGCCACGAGGTCGGCGTCCTGCTCGATCGAGCCCGATTCCCGGAGGTCCGAGAGCACCGGCCGGTGGTCCCCGCCCCGCTTCTCCGATGCGCGCGAGAGCTGCGACAGCAGGATGATCGGGATGTCGAGCTCCTTGGCGAGCTGCTTGAAGGCCCGGGTGATCGCCGAGATCTCGAGGTTGCGGTTCTCGAAGCGGCCGCCGGCCTGCATGAGCTGGAGGTAGTCCACCACCAGGACTTCGAGGCCCTTCTCCGCCTTCAACCGCCGCGCCTTGGAGGCGACCTCGAGGAGGGTCGGCGCAGCCGAGTCGTCGATGAACATCGGCGCCTTGCCGATCTCGGCCATCTTCTGCACGACCTTGACCCACTGCTGCTGCGACAGGTGCCCCGAGCGGATGCGTGAGAAGTGGACGTCGGCCTCGGCGCAGAGAATGCGCAGCGCGAGCTCCTGCTGCCCCATTTCGAGCGAGAAGATCCCCACCGTCTTCTTCTCGCGGATCGCGACGTGCGAGGCGATGTTGAGCGCGAAGCTGGTCTTGCCCATGCCCGGGCGGCCGCCGATGATGATCAGCGTCCCCCTGCCGAGACCGTGGGTGTACCTGTCGTAGTCGATGAACCCGGACGGCACGCCGGTGAGGGCGGAACCGGGGTTCTCCTCGAGCATCTCGAGGGTCTCCTCGATGATGCGGTCGAACGGCACGAAGCCGCGGCGGATCGCCTCTTCGCCGAGCGCCATGATCGAGGACTCGGCGTGGTCGAGCGCCTTCTGCGCGTCGACCCCGCCGTCGAGGCACTCGCGGGTGATGTCCCGGCAGACGTCGATCAGCCGCCGCCGGACCGATCGCTCCTTGACGATCTCGACGTAGTGCTCGAAGCGGCCCAGATCCGGCAGGTCGACGTCGAGACCCGCGAGGTAAGCGAGGCCGCCGGCGCTCTCGAGCGCCGCTTTCTGCTCGAGTTTCGCCTGCACGGTGCGCAGGTCGATCGAGACCTGGACCTCCTGCAGCTCGAGCATCACGGCGTAGATCAGCCGGTGGCGCTCGGTGTGGAAGTCCTCCGCCTTGAGGCGGCCGGAGACCGAAGGCAGCAGCCGCGGATCGAGCAGCACCGCGGCCAGCACGGCGCGCTCCGACTCTTCGCTCTGCGGCATCGACTTCGGGGGCTTGAGAAGCTCCAGCATGGGCCCGGCTATCCTAGCCGAATCGGGCCCCCTGCGAGGGCGGAGGCGCCGCCCTCGCAGGGTCTCCGGCCGCCTCTGGCGTCACCGGCTGCCCGCCCCGGGCGCCCGGCGCGACCTCAGCAGGCGTTAGGGCTGCGGCAGCGGAATGCTGGAGTTATAGGCGTCCGACAGGCACTTCCACTTCCCGTCCACCTTCTTCCAGACCTCGAGGTACTTGCCTTTGTCGGTCACCGTCTTGCCGTCGGGGCCGGTGAAGCTCAGGCTGTAGGAGCCGCTGGTGTAGCCCAGCTCGCCGCTCTCCGCCACTTGGGCGCGCTCGGCCTGCCAGGAGATCTTGGCATCGGGAAGCTGCATCAGCCCGTTCCACGAGGCGCGGATGGCCTCCTTGGTGCGCGCCACCGGCTCATTGGGCGCCAGCGTCTCGCCGTCTTCGGCCATGAAAGCGACCGTGGCGTCCAGATCCTTGCGGTTGGCCGCCTCCGACCAGGCCTTGTCCAATGCCCGCAGCGCCGCCTCCTCCGCCGCCCTGTCGACCTTCGCCCCCTGCGCCACCGCGAGACCACTTCCAACCGCCAGACAGATCCCCACCACGGCCCAAATCCGTCGCATGTTCATCCGATCTCTCCCTTCAGAATTGAGAAGGCAACCTACCATGCCGGCGGACTCCCGGCTCTGGCCGCCGCGCAACCCGGCCTGACGAGCAGATTGCGCGAGGATCTACGGCGCGGAAGATGCCGGCGCACGACCGAGAAAGGCGGTCAGCCGTGCTTCGCTGCCGGAGCGAAAGTCGATGTAGCGCAGGCCGATGCCGTCGGGTTTGCCCGCTCCGCCAGCGGAATGACGCACGACGTCGGCCCTCCCGACGACGGCTTCGCGCTCCTCCGGAAGCAGGAGCTCGAACTCCACCATCGAGCCGAGGGAGTAGATCGAGTCGGTGCGCACGAACATGCCGCTCCGCGAGATGTCGTAGGTCTGGCAGAAGGCCTGGTGCTCGCCGTCGCCGATCCGCGCCTGGAGCCGCACCATCATCCGCGAGGCGACCCTCGGCGCCACCGCGAGCAGCTGGGCGGCGAAGCCGCTCAGGAACTCCCCGGTCTTGTCGGTCGCGACGGCCGCATTGGCCCCCTGGCCCACCAGTCTCTCGGCCTGGAACAGCCGCGGCTCATCCGCGAGGAGCAGAATCTGGCTGTTCTCGCACGGCGACGCCGGCAATCGCAGGGCAGCGAGCAGGTCGGTGACGTCGATATCGGGCAGGGGATACCGCACCAGCACCAGGTCGAAGGCGATCGCAGCACAGAGGACTCGCCCGTTCTCGCCGCGCGGCACCTTGTCGACTTCGAAATACGAACGATTCAGCAGCGCTTCGATCCGGCCGTAGAGCGCCGGCTCCAGGCCCACCGCCAGGATCCGCCGCAGGCCGCGCGCCGTATCCTCCGCGTGGGCCACCCACCCGGATCCTGCCCTTCCAGGCTCCCGCATACTCACCCGTTTCCCCGCCTGCCCCTCTAGAGTACAGGAGTCCGCGCTCGCCTTCAGCGCTCCCCGGCTGCGTCACTTGCCACAATCGAGCGCAGGTGATCGAGCCGGTGCTGCGCTTCGGTGCGCGCCGAGGCCTGCGCCTCCGCTGTCCAGCTCGCGACCAAGCGATCGCGCTGGACGGCACTCATCCGATCGCCAAGTGCAGCTGCAAGGTAGTAGTGCATGTAGGCCTCGCGCTCGTCGCGTGAGACGCCGTCGCCATGCGCGTACATCTCGCCGAGACGATAGAGAGAGCGGACGTTTCCGTGCCCGCCGGCGAGCCGGTACCACTTCGCTGCCTCGGCATCATCCCTGGGCATTCCGCTCCCCAGGTGAGACCTCTCGCCGAGCTCAACCTGCGCCTGGACGAACCCTCCCTCGGCCCCGCGGCGCAGCCAACGCAGCGCCTCGGCGTCGTCGTGCGGGGCGCCGAAGCCGCGAGCATAGGCCGAGCCGAGGAGATACTGCGCCCGTGCGTTGCCCTGCTCGGCGGAACGGCGAAACCAGTCCGCTCCCGCTTTCGGGTCCTTGGGAGTACCCCTTCCGGTCGTCAGGGCAAGCCCCAGATTGAGCTGCGCCCGGGCGTTCCCCTGTTCGGCCGCGAGGCGGTACAACC
This sequence comes from Thermoanaerobaculia bacterium, assembly GCA_018057705.1. Lineage (NCBI taxonomy): Bacteria > Pseudomonadati > Acidobacteriota > Thermoanaerobaculia > Thermoanaerobaculia bacterium. The sequence goes on from JAGPDF010000067.1 coordinate 3,927, forward strand.
TCGCCGCCTCGCGCTCGTCCTTGGCAACCGACTCGCCGCGCGCATAGGCCACACCCAGATTGAATTGTCCGTCCGCATTCCCCTGGTCCGCCGCGAGGCGATACCACTTCACGGCCTCCTGCTTGTCGACCCGTACACCCTCGCCATGGCTGTACATCACGCCGATGTCGACCAGGGCATCCTGGTCTCCGAGCGCGGCCGCGCGACGAAACGAGCCCATCGCCGCGTCAAGGTCCTGCGCCACTCCCCGCCCATGCAGATAGCACCTGGCCAGACGATAGTGGCCCTCCGCCGATCCGTTCTCTGCCGCCCGGCGGTACCAACCGGCGGCCTCGACCATGTCCAGTGGAACTCCGATACCCTGGGCGTAGCACGCGCCGAGGTGCACCTGCGCAACCTCGAGTCCCTGGTCGGCGGCAAGGCGAATCCAGTACACGCCTGCGCGCTCGTCCATGGGAACTCCGTGACCGGCGATCACGGCGACCCCGAGAAAGTACTGCGCCTCCCTGAGCCCCTGCACGGCGGCGAGACGGGACCAGCTCGCGGCCTCGCGGTCGTCCTGGGGCACGCCCGTGCCCGCGGCGTACATCCTGGCGAGGTTGAACTCGCCCAGGTCCAGCCCCTGCTCGGCCGCCAACCGGTACCACTTCACGGCTTCGGCGGCGTCCGCGCCGACGCTCTCACCGAGCTCGAAAGCGATCCCGAGTTCGTTTTGCGCGAGCGCCAGACCTCCCGCCGCCGCCCGACGCTCCCACTGGAGCGCCGCCCCTGGGTCCTTCGCCACGCCGTCGCCCTCGCGGTACCGCTCGGCGAGCTCGTGCTGCGCTTGCGTACTCCCCTTCGCCGCCTCCGACTGGAGCTCAGCGAGCGTGCGCGGCGCACCGGAAGCGGCTGCCAGCGTCGAAACGAACCCCCAAGCCGCGAACTTCAGAATGCGAGATCGGCGCATCTGTTTCCTCCTGCCCTGCCTGGCGTCGTTGGCCGGAGTGTACGCCCCTCGCCGCGAGCGCCCGCCGCGGCCCTGCGGACACCCGACCGGCCGCTATACTTCAGTCGAAAAATCCCCTCTCCGAGGTGCCCATGACACTCCGCCTACTGGTTGCCCATTGCGCGCTCCTCCCGCTGCTGGCGTCGCCCCTCCTCGCCGGCGAGGCCTCCGGCAAGTTCACCTCCGGCCCGCTGTCGATCTCTCCGACAGTGGCCACCGCCTACGAGGTGCGCGACCAGGCGGACGGCCGCAAGCGGTCGGTCGAGGTCCTGCTCGGCGGCGCGGCGCTCGACACCACGGCCCTCGCGCAGGCGCTCGACCCGCACGTCGACGCGATCAACTCGGAGGCGTCGAAGGGCGACTACATTCTGATCTGGGCGCACGCCGACGGCAGCGCCTCGATGAACGCGACCTTTCAGGAGACCATGACGCAGTACATCGACGACACGAGAGGCGGCCTGAAGGTCGAGTGGACGGAACGCACGCCCGATCGCGTCGCCGGACGCCTCTGGTCGCCGAAGCCGGTGAAGCCGATGTCGGGCGCCAGCTGGACGGTGGACGTGACCTTCGCCGCCGCGGTCGTCCGGCCATCCGCCGGGACCGAGCTGCCCGCGGACGGCGGCGACGCAGGCAAGTCGCTGGCAGCGCTCTACAGCGCCGTCGGCAAGAAAGACTGGACGGGGATCAAGGCCGGCGTCGCTCCGGACCGGATGCGCTCGTTCGAGGTCGAATACAACTCAGCGGAAGAGAACCTCGCAGCGGCGGTCGACATGCTGGGCAACTTCTGGCTCCCCAAGGAGCCCAGGGTCACCGGCGGCGAGATGCGCGGCGACGCCGCGATCCTCGAAGTCGAAGGCGAGCTCTACCCCGGCGCCAAGTGGCTATTCCTGGTGAAGATGGTGCGCGGGGACGCCGGCTGGCAGTTCTCCCAGAAGGTGCCGGCGGGCCGGCTCGACTGAGCGGTCACTTCAGGGTGAGGAGGATCTCGGGAAAAAGGCCGTCGTCCTCGGCCCTGTAGCCGCTGGACTCCTTCACCAGAATGCGGATCGTCTGTCCCGGCTTCACCTTGAGGTCGGCATAGTCGATCGCCCCCTGCGCCACCGCGAGACCTCCTCCAGCCGCCAGACAGACCCCCACTACGGCCCACATCTTCCGCATCTTCATCCCACCAGAGTGATGGCGCCGAACCTACCAGGCCCGAATCCCCGCACGGGTCCCGTCCGCCGGCCTCGAACCTTTGGCCAGCCGTCGATCTCTCCCCATCGCGCTCCGCTCGCCTCGCCTGCGGCGTGACGCTACCGGGATCCCTGCGACACCTGCCGGGTGGCGCTCCGAGAGGCTGCTACACTCCCGGCACCATTTCCGGCTTGGAGGTGACCATGAGATTCGTCCGCCTGACGGTCCTCTGCTCGCTCTGCTCTTGTCTCGCCTCCCCCCTCGCCGCCCAGGACGTGATCTTCAGCGACGGCTTTGAAGCCGGCAACCATGCAGCCTGGGATCCGCCGACCTACTGCCCGGCGACCTCGACCTTCACCCTCACCGCGCCGGGCGCAGCCGTCGACGCCTGGACCGTGCCGGCGGCGCAGAAGGTCCTCACGACCGATCTGCCGCCGGAGGCCTCGAGCGGCACGCTGCGTCTCTTCGCGGCCCGCAACGAGTTCGAGCCGCTGGTCGTCGCGCTCCACCCGCCCGCCGCCGACGCCGCGCTGGTCTCGGCCACTCTGGCGCCGTTCGCCGGCCTCGGCCCGGGAGCGACGATCGACCTGCGCCAGGCGACTTACACCGGCGACCGCATCGAGGCGCTCCAGCCACTCGTCGCCCGGACCCTGCACCCCGCCGAGGCGCCGTTGGTCCTCTGGGTGACGATCTACGTCCCGGCCGACGCTCCCCCGGGCCTGCACACCAGTACGCTGACCGTCGACTTCTCGAACCGCCCCGCTGTCGTCGTTCCGGTCGAGCTCTACGTCTTCAACGCTCTGCTGCCCCCTGCGGCCACTTTTCAGAGCCAGCTGCCAGTGACCTTCACCGATCCGGCGGACGCCAGGAAGCAGTTGCTCTTCGACCACCGCCTGACGCCGGCGACGCCGACCTGGCCTTCCGGCTTCCGCTGGAACATCACCTGGGACCAGGCCGTCCACCCGGCGACACTCTGCACCACTTTCGACGACGAGACCGACCACGAACCGAATCCGAACTATGCCCTGGGCGACCTGGCGCAGGAGTGGCTCCTCGGCAGCGGCTGGAACGGCGTCGGCTTCCCCTCCGGCGAGCTCTTCCGCTTCGTGAGCAACAGCGAGCCGCGGCCGCTCACCTTCTGCGGCATTCCGCGCGAGACCGGCACGGTCAGCCCGCCGCAGTGGGGCAGCGCCGCCTACAACGCCGAGTGGAGTGACTTCCTTGGCGGATTGGAGAACTACCTCCAGGGTCTGGGACTGCTGTCGAAGACCTTTTCCTACGTGATGAACGAGCCGGCGAACCCGACCGACTACGATCTCGCTGCGCACCTCTGCCGCCTATCGAGGGCGGCCGCGCCGGGCCTGCGTCTGGCGATCAGCGAAGAGCCCAAGCCGGAGATCGCGGAGAACGCCGGCGGCGCCTGCGGCTACGACCTATGGCTCGCCCACTTCGGCGAGCTCAAGCGCAACTACGCCGCGGAGCGCATGCTCTTGGGCGAAGAGGTCTGGCTCTACAGTCTGGCCCCCGACTTCTGGGTGAACCCGACGGTCACCGCCCGCCAGGGTTTGGAGGTCCGGATGCTTCCCTGGATCGCCTGGGCCGAGCGTGCCCGCGGCTGGAGCTACTACGACGGCGACAGCTTCTTCTCTCTCGGCAATTCGACCGTCCGCCTCGAGCTCCTGCGCGAGGGCTTCGAGGACTACGAATACCTCGTGCTCGCCAACGGCGGCGAGCCGCCGCGGCCCGGCGTCGTCGAAGTCGCCGACCGGGCGGCGCTCTCCGCCGCGCACAGCGAGATCGACTGGAACCACGACGCCGACGCTCAGGCAGCGCTGCGCTGTGAGCTCGGCCGGTACCTCGAAGGGCATCGAACCGACATGCCGGCCCTGGAGCTCGCCGGCACGCGACCTCGGGGGGAGTACTACATCAATTTCCAGCCCTGCTGCGCGCCGGCCATTCCGTCCGGCCCCCTGGTCTTCGCTGGACACACCTGGATCCAGATCGGCTGGAATCCGTGGAGCGACGCCCTGGGATACGGCTGGCGAGGCCCGAACCAGGGGAATCCCGGCATCCTGCTCTCGCACTACGATGTCGACCACCCCGGCTACAACGTCCTCGAGACCTCCTACATCTGGGACGACTTCGGGCGGGAGAATCTCTTCGAGTTCGATCTCGAGAACGGCCGCTACCTGGTCACCGTCGGCGTCGGCCGCGGCGGCGTGGGAAACCCCGATCCGCACAACGCGATGGTCGAGGGCATCCGCGTCGTCGACCAGCAGGTGCTCTCCGACATCACGGAAGCCTCGACCGAGGTCGAGCTCACCGACGGCAGACTCTCCCTCGTCATCGGCGGCCGCTCCGACGCCACCGGCGACTGGGCCTACACCTTCCTCGCTTACATGACCATCGTGCCCGTGCCATAGGTGCAGCGCTCTGCTCCACTTCGCCGCCGGCCGTTCCTTCCGGAGAACCCCATGCAGCGAATCCGCCTGACTCTCCTCGGCATGCTCCTCTCGACGATCGCCGCGCCTCTCGTTGCCGGAGAAGCCTCCGGCAAGTTCACCACCGGCGGCTCGTCGATCGCACCGAAGGTCGCCACGGCCTATGAAGTGCGCGACCAGGCGGACGGCCGCAAGCGGTCGGTCGAGGTCCTGCTCGGCGGCGCGGCGCTCGACACCACCGCCCTCGCGCAAGCGCTCGATCCGCACGTCGACGCGATCAACTCGGAGGCGTCGAAGGGCGACTACATTCTGATCTGGGCGCACACCGACGGCAGCGCCTCGATGAACGCGACCTTTCAGGAGACCATGACGCAGTACATCGACGACACGAGAGGCGGCCTGAAGGTCGAGTGGACGGAGCGCACGCCCGATCGCGTCGCCGGACGCCTCTGGTCGCCGAAGCCGGTGAAGCCGATGTCGGGCGCCAGCTGGACGGTAGACGTGACCTTCGCCGCCGCGGTCGTCCGGCCACCCGCCGGGACCGAGCTGCCCGCGGACGGCGGCGACGCAGGCAAGGCGCTGGCAGCGCTCTACAGCGCCGTCGGCAAGAAAGACTGGACGGGGATCAAGGCCGGCGTCGCTCCGGACCGGATGCGCTCGTTCGAGGTCGAATACAACTCAGCGGAAGAGAACCTCGCAGCGGCGGTCGACATGCTGGGCAACTTCTGGCTCCCCAAGGAGCCCAGGGTCACCGGCGGCGAGATGCGCGGCGACGCCGCGATCCTCGAAGTCGAAGGCGAGCTCTACCCCGGCGCCAAGTGGCTATTCCTGGTGAAGATGGTGCGCGGGGACGCCGGCTGGCAGTTCTCCGAAAAGGTCCCCGCAGGCCGGCTGAAGTGAAGCGCTGAGCGCTGCGCGGTTCCGGCGCGCTCGCGCTCCGCGACCTGCCCATCCGGGCGGGCAGGTTTCCGGCCTCCGGGCGTACCTTGAGAGCAGCCTCGAATCCGATCTCCAGCCGGAAGGTCGGGCTCCCCAGGCAAGGGAGAACCCCATGCGTGCTGCTCCGCTGCTCGTGGGTTGTGCCGCTCTCGCCTTCTCCGCCTCTGCAAGCGCTTTCGGCCAGGGAACGATCTCGCTGGGCTCCATTCAGTTCGAGCGCAAGGCCGGCTGCTGGAGCACCTCGCCGGCAGTCAATCTGCGCGGGGTCTCCGCCAACCTGAACGAGAATCACCTCTTCGAGTTCGGCTGGTGGTTCCGCGTCGCTGGCGACAGCCAAGAGACCGCTTTCCCACCGCCCGACACGGAGCAGTACGCCGGCGCGCAGTCGGTTCACACCTGGAATGATGTCGGCGGCCGCGGGCTCTTTTCCGCCGTGGAGAGGGCGACGATCCACGACCTCGACAATGGCTCACCCGACGCAGTCGTCGTGGTGGCGATGGAGCTCCACAATCTCAGCGCGAGCCAGAGTCTGGGGCTCGAGCTCTTCAACATGGCGGACTTCGATCTCCAGCCCAACGGCGCCGACGACACCGCTCGCGCAGTCGAATGGACACCGAGCCTGATCCTCGAACTTCAGGACGCCGGAGCGAGCTTCGCTCAGTACACCCTCAGGCGGACGCCAGGAATCGGCACTCACTATCTCGTGCGCCCGTACGGCGCGAGCGATGTCGGTGCCGTCCTGTCGGACGCCGCGATGACGACCTTCGACGACAGTGGCGCGCCTTTCGGCCCCGGCGACTTCACCGCCGGGGGGCAGTTCACGCCACTCCTCGGCCCCTTGACCTACAAGATTGTCACTGTCTACCTGGCGGTGAACTACAGCTCGAACTGCATGGATTCGACCGGCCTCTTCTGCGACGGCCTCGAGCGCGGCAATACCTCGCTCTGGAGCCTGGCTGCCCCCTGAGCCCCCTGTGGGCCCCCGGCGCCCCCGGGCTGGCATCGGTGTCGCCGCGACGAATGGTAACGTCTGGATCCGTAGGGGATTCGAGCCCTCAAGCCCAGGAAAGTCTGCCGAAAAGGAGGCCATTTGGCCCTGCCGCGCGAGTTTGCCAGCGACAACACGGCACCGGTCCATCCGGCGGTGCTCGCGGCCTTGACGGCCGCCAACGAGGGCCCGAGTCCGGCCTACGGCTTCGACTCCTGGACCGCCCGGGCGGTCGACTGGTTCCGACAGCAGTTCGGCGGCGATACCGCGGTCTTCCCGGTGTGGAACGGCACCGGCGCCAATGTGGTCGCTCTGCGTGCCCTCACCCGGCCCTGGCAGGCGGTCGTCTGCACGGAGCAGGCGCACATACAGGTCGACGAGTGCGGCGCGCCGGAGCTCCTCGCGGGGTGCAAGCTCCTCGACGTCCCCACCCGGGACGGCAAGCTCACGCCGGCGATGCTCCGGGAGTCGATGCGGGGAGTCGGCGACTTTCATCACGTCCAGCCGGCGGTGGTGTCGATCACGCAGGTGACCGAGTACGGCACGGTCTACACCCGCGAGGAGCTCGTCGCCCTGTGCGCCGCGGCGCGCGACCTGGGACTCCGGGTCCACATGGACGGCGCGCGCATCGCCAACGCGGCGGCCGCTCTCGGTCTCCCCCTGCGCGCCTTCACCCGGGACGCCGGCGTCGACATCCTCTCCTTCGGTGCCACCAAGAACGGCGCCATGGGCGCCGAGGCGGTCGTCGTCTTCGACCCGGGCCTCGCCGGCGAGATGCTCTTCCTGCGCAAGCAGTCGATGCAGCTCCCCTCGAAGATGCGCTACCTCTCGGCGCAGTTCCTCGCCCTCGCCGAAGACGATCTCTGGCTGGCGAACGCCCGGCACGCGAATGCCATGGCCCAGCGCCTCGCCGCCGGCGTGCGGACGATCCCCGGCGTCGAGATCACCCAGAAGGTCGAAGCCAGCGCCGTCTTCGCCACCCTGCCGCGCGCAGTCAGCGAGCGCCTGCAGCAGCGCTTCCACTTCTACTTCTGGAACCACTCCCCCGAGGAGGTCCGCTGGATGACCAGCTGGGCCACGAACGCCGAAGATGTCGACGAGCTCGTCGCCGCAATCCAGGCGGAGATGGCGAAGGCCCCCGGCTGAGGTCCGCTACTTCTTCTTGTCCTTCTTCTTGCTGTCTTGGCTGCTCTGCTTCTTCTGCTTGTCGCTCTTCGCTTTGTCCTTCTTGCCGCCCTTGTCGCCCATGTCGTTCTCCTTGGTGTCGTCGAGTCCGGCGTTTCGATTTCCGGAGCACCGCGCCGCTCCGGCCTCAAGGCCGAAGATCCTAATGAGTTTCGATCCGAAACGAAACTGCTCGGACGCGGGAGTGTGAGCGGAGCCCGGCGCGCTAGGGCCGACACTCCTGAAGGACTTGAGCTATTTCGCTTGGCTCTTACGGGTCGACGAGGGCTCGGCGGTCGAAGGCTCGGGCGGTTGCTGCCGGACTCGGACCCCTTTTCAGTTCGAGGCGTTTCCCGAGCTACGCAGGGCGTCGATGGCGGCGGCGACTCCCGCCTGCCAGGCGGGCGAGCAGAGATGGCTCATCACCACCAGGCACAGCTCCAGACGCACGGAGTCCGAGGACGACGCGACGCCGGAGAAGGCAGCGCGAACCCGGCCTTCGTCCAACGGAGCGTTCAGCACCGGATCCTCGACTTCGACCCCAGCGTGCTCGACGCCCAGAAGATCGTAGGTGCGAGCCAGCACCTCCGCACGCGAGCTGAAGTGGACCTGTACCAGGAGGTCGAGAAACGGCCGCGCTGCCAGCCTCACCAGACCCGAGCGTACCGCCGCCGTAAGGCTCTCCTCCGAGGATCGACGCAGCGCCGCCGCCCGGAACCGAAGCGCCTGCGCCAACTCCTCCTCTTCGGGTCGACCCACAGCGCCCTGCAAGACCGCGCGCGCAATGTCCCGGGCGAGCTCCTTCTGCTCCTGCGCTCCCAGACGCCGCCACTCGGCAATCAGGAAGTGATTCTGAGGCGTCTGCATCTGCGCGCTCCAGCGGCCGGCACGAAGCCGAGGCCGCGAAGTGAGAACCTGCTGCCGGACCGAAGCGCGAATCGCCTCAGCCCGGACGGGAGTCCCCGAAAAGGAAACAAGAAACCAATCGTGCCGGAGCCCGGGATCGAACCGGGACGGGTATCGCTACCCGGAGGATTTTAAGTCCCCTGCGTCTGCCATTTCGCCACTCCGGCAAAGTGCTGATTCTTCAACAAACCCTAGCTGGAAGCCCCTTTCCGGCCGTCGGTCTCCGAGGGGAGATTCGGGCCTGTTCGAGGCGGCACTGTGGGATCAGTGTGGGATTGGCCCCTCGCGTCCGGTCGCGGGTTCATGACGTGACGAACTCTACCCCCATCGAAGCCCCCGGCCGAGCGGGGTCGGACGGCATCGTCCGGGTGGCGCTAGCGCCAGGGCCTGTCCTAGGCTGTCACGATCGTTGCTCATGGCCATGCGGCCCAAAAAGGAGAAGTCTGTGCGAAAGCTCTCGCTCTTGGCGATTCTCGTTTGCGCCCTCGCAATACCGCTTCGCGGCCTCGCGGAGGAGCCCGGCCCGAGCGTCGCGGGCGAACTGGTCAAGATTCACGCTGTGCTGGAGAAGATCTCGAACCTGCTCGCCCAACAGACGGACTCGGCCGACCTCGACCTGCTCATGAAGCGTGTCCAGCTCGCACAGAGCCAGGCAACCGACCTCGAGCGTCAAGTCAGAGGCGCCGGCATGCGATTGCAGGGGCTCCAGGATGAGAAACGCAGTATCGAGCTTCAAATCACAATTGGACAGGCAAGTCAGGAATCGGACGAGGGAGGGGAGCTCAGCCCGAGCATGGTCGAAGCGATGGAGCAGAACTGGGAAGAGCAGCGCAAGAATGTGAGCCAGCGGATTGCCTCGACGACCGCCGAGCTCGCCGAAGCTCAAAGTCGCCTGGATGAAAGCAACGCCGCCGTCCACAGCTGGCAGGAGGTCCTCGATCGTCGATTGGCGAACCGTTGAGAGGCGAGGCGGAACGCGCCATAGAGGTCGAATCTTGGAACGGAGAAAGCGATCGAAGAGTCGGAGGCGGCCGGGGCTCCGTGGGGGGAGCGAGTAGCCTGGTTGTCGCCCTGGACGGCGCCGCCTCCCCATGAGCAACCTCTCCGGCCTGCTCTTCCTCTTCCTGGCTCTGGCCCTGGTGCTCGGGCTCTACGGTGGGATCTTCTGGCTTCACCGCATCGCGAACCGGCGGCGCCTGCGGGACGGCGAGGATGCGATCGCTGCCGTCCATGCCTCGGATGTGCCCGACGTTCGGATCTTCCAGGGCGAATCGACCCACCCGGTCGGCTCCTCTTTCGAGGAAGGCGGCGGTGAGTTCGGTGGCGGTGGCGCCAGTGAGAGCTACGACTCCGGCGGGGGCGATTCGGGGGACGGCGGTGGGGACGGCGGAGGCGGCGGCGACTGACGGGATCGCCTGGCGCGGAGCGTCACCCAAAGAGGACGCCCGACTCAACTTGGCTGAAACTCGCTGCAGGGAGGGGAACTGTGGAGGCGACGGCCGGAGTCGAACCGGCGAATGAGGGTTTTGCAGACCCTTGCCTTACCACTTGGCTACGTCGCCCGAAAAGCGAAGGCCGCCCAAAAGCGGCCTTCTTGAGTCTAAAAATTGGAGCGGGAAACGGGACTTGAACCCGCGACCCCAACCTTGGCAAGGTTGTGCTCTACCACTGAGCTATTCCCGCTCGGGCCTGTGGACGATAGCGAACGGCCGCGCAGGCTGTCAAGACGAGAGCAGCGGCGCGTCGAAGGCGTTCTTCAGCAGAGTGAAGCCCCAGGCCCCCTCCCGGTTCCGGTCGAGGCCGAGAACGTCGAAGCGGCAGGGGCGGTCGGAGCGGTTCCGAGCCAGGAAGAGCGCCGCGGCGCGCGCCAGGCGGCGCTGCTTCTGCGGCCCCACCGCCTCGATCGCGCGGCCGTATTCGGCGGTCGCCCGCGCCTTGATCTCGATGAAGCAAAGGGTGTCGCCGTCGAGGGCGACGATGTCGAGCTCGCCACCCTTCGTGCGCACGTTGCGCGCCACGATGCGGTAGCCGACGCCGCGCAGGTAGCCCTCCGCCGCCTCCTCCGCCGCCGCGCCGCGGGCGTGCGTGTGCGGGAGCTCCGAGAACCCCTTGAGGCCACTGCTCACCTGTTCACCGCGGAGGTCCGGCCGCGGGCGTTGGCGGTATCGGAGGCATCGGCGGCATCGGAGGCGTCGGCAGCGGCGGCATCACCGGCATGGCGGGCATCGCGGACCGCTCAGCGGCGCTTCCAGCGCGTGCCCTGCGGCGAATCCTCGAGCACCACGCCGCGCGCCGCGAGGTCGTCGCGGATGCGGTCCGACTCGGCGAAGTTCTTCGCCGCGCGCGCCGCCTTGCGCGCTGCGATGGCGGACTCGATCTCGACGTCGGAAGGCGACGGCTCGCCGTCGCCGGCGGCCGCCGTTCCCCACGGCATGAAGATCACCCCGAGCGCCGAATCGATCTGCCGCAGCGCCGCAAGAATTCGCTCCCCATCGCCGGCACCCAGCTCCCGACGATCGATCATCCCGTTCACCTCGCGCACGAAATCGAATAGCGAAGCGAGGGCCGCAGAGACATTCAGGTCGTCGGCCAGACCCGCTGAAAAGCCGGAAATCAGGGCCTCTACCTTTACCGAAAGCCTTTCTTCTTCGTGCCCCTGAGCGATCGCGGCGTTTTCGACCCGATCGATGAAGTCGTCGATTCGGGTCAACGCTGCGCGCGCTCCGTCGAGGCCGGCGAAGGTGAAGTTGAGCTTCTGCCGGTAGTGCACCGAGATCAGCAGATAGCGCAGCGCCCGCGGCGAGATGCCGCGCGCGAGCAGATCGCCCAGGGTGTAGAAGTTGCCTAGCGACTTCGACATCTTCTGGCCGTCGACGATCAGGTGTTCCGAATGCAGCCAGGTGCGCACGAACGGCACGCCGTTCGCCGACTCGCTCTGGGCGATCTCGTTCTCGTGGTGCGGAAAGAGATTGTCCACGCCGCCGCAGTGGATGTCGAACGTCTCGCCGAGGAACGCGGCGCTCATCGCCGAGCACTCGATGTGCCAGCCCGGACGGCCGGGGCCCCAGGGCGATGGCCAGGAGGGCTCGCCGGGCTTGACACCCTTCCAGAGCACGAAATCGCGCACGTCCTCGGTCTCGTACTCGTCGCTCGCCACCCGCTCCCCCACCCGGGCCTCGTCCTTCTTGAAGCCGGAGAGCTTGCCGTAGTCGTCGTCGGCGGCGATCCGGAACCAGACCGACCCGTCGCTCTCGTAGGCGTAGCCTCCGGCGAGCAGACGGCTGATGATCGCCTGCATGCCTTCGATGTGATGGGTCGCACGCGGGTACTCTGCCGCCGGTACCACGTTCAACGCCGCGAGATCGGCCTCGAAGGCAGCGATGAACGGCGCGGTGTAGACGTCGAGCGCCAGCCCTTTCTCCTCGGCGCCGCGGATCGTCTTGTCGTCGACGTCGGTGAGATTCATGATCTGGGTGACTTCGAAACCGAGGAAACGCAGGCTCCGGCAGAGCAGGTCCTCGAAGAGGAACGTCCGGAGATTGCCGATGTGAACCGTGTTGTAGACCGTCGGTCCGCAGGTGTAGATGCCGACCCTGCCGGGCTCGAGCGGCGCAAACGGCTCGAGCCTGCGCCCGAGCGTGTTGAAGAACTTCACCTCTCTGCGATCCACACGACTCCTTTCGACGACCGGGCAACCCGGCGACGCCGCCAACACTGTCCTGCGAAGGTCCCGCGAAGCCTCGGCTACGCCAGCTGCTCCCTGGCGTAGCCGAGCTTCCCCAGTTTGCGCATGGCGAGCTGGCGTCTCAACCCCCGCAGGTGATCGATGAACAGGATCCCCTCGAGGTGATCGATCTCGTGGCAGAGCACCCGCGCGAAGAAGCCTTCGGCTTCGAGCTCGAACGCTTCGCCGGAGAGCCGCTGCGCCGCCACCCGAACGGCGAGCGGGCGCTCGACGCGCTCCGTGAAACCGGGGATCGAGAGACAGCCTTCGATGTCGGTCTCGGCGCCGGCGCGCGCCACGATGCGGGGATTCACCAGGACATGGAGAAGGGACTTCGGACCGGAAGGGTCGACGTCGACCAGCGCGACGCGCCGCAGGTCGCCGATCTGCGGCGCCGCGAGTCCGACGCCAGGCGCGGCGTACATCGCCTCCGACATTTCCGCGACCAGCCGATCGAGAGAGCTGTCGAACGCCTGAACCTCTTCGGTTTTCTTGCGCAGAATCGGGTCCGGGAACAGGAGGATGGGGCGCAAGGTCATGCCCTCGACGCGGCCTCGATCTTCTCGACCGCGACCGCGACCGCCTGGTCGGCGCGCTGCGATCGCAGGGCGTCGAGCAGGGCACGCGGGTCGGGATTGCCGGTCATCGCGCGCTCGAGGCCGGCCGCCCCGACTTTGACGAACTTCGCGCGCTCCGTCGTGCGGTAGTGCGCCGGCCAGGGCTTGTGCTCGAGCAGCGAGCGCTCGCCGAGAATGTCCCCCGGTTCGAAGACACGCAACTGGAATCGCTGGCCGTCGGAGGCGGTGAACTGGGCCTCGACGCGACCGGTGATCAGGATGAGCAGGAACTCCTCGCGGGAACCGCGCGCCGCGATCTCCTGCCCGCCTTCGAGCGCGAGGAGCTCGCAGCCACCGAACAGACGCTTCAGCTGGTCCCCGGAGAGCCGTTCGACGACCGATGTGTTCGCCAGACCCTGCCAGATGCGCTCGACCTCGACCGGCGAGGTCCGCATCAGCGGATCCTGCTCGCTTTGCGCCTGGACCAGCCCTTCGATCGCCAGAACCCGGCTGTGCTCGAGGTCCTTCAAGCGCTGGATGCGCTGCATCCGGGCCTGCACCGAAGCGTCTCCCGGGGCGAGCCGCGCGACCTTCGAGAGCTGCGCCAGAGCCTTGTCGTAGAAGCCGTCGTCGGTGTACATGTCGGCGACGTAGAGGAACTGGTCGAGCGCCTTCGCCCCTTTGCCGACCTGGGTATAGACCTCCGCCAGCCGCAGGTGCGAGTGCAGGTCGTGCGGATTGTCGTGCGTCTTCTTCTCGAGACGCTCGATCGCCTCCTCGTAGCGCTCGAGGACGACCAGATCTTCGATGCTCAGCTCCTGCTTCGCTGGCTCGGGGCTGCTCTTGCCGAACAGTTTTTTCAACATTCTGTTCCCTGCAGTCTACCAGCGCCGGGCGCGGCCTGTCCCCCCCGGTGGCGCCGGGCGAGGAGCGCGAGAAACCCCAGCCGCTCTTGCGGGGAGTGCCTGGCCCGCACCTTGCTATGTACTTCCTGCGCAGGGCAGCAAGGAGAAGAGAGATGACCGAAAGAGCGCTGATTCGACCGGGTTCGACCCGACTTCGCTGGGCAGCAGCGGGTCTCATGCTGTTGTTCGTCCCCGTTCTGGCTTTCGGCCAGTCGGGCGAAGCCCCGCTGGAGCCTGCCGAGGCCACCGCACCGATCACCGACGAGCGCGCGAGCTATTCGTATCTGCGTACCCTGGAGGGGTCGGCGACCGTCGCCGCTGCCGGGCAGGGAATCGGCGAGCCGCTCGAGACCAACCAGCCCCTCCTCACCGGCGATCTGATTCGCGTCGAGTCGAGCTCGCGACTCGAGTTGGCGCTTTCGGATCGCAATCGCCTCTTCCTCGGCGGCGCGACCAGCGTCGTCCTCGAGCGCATCGCCTTCTCGGGCGACCGCGAGGAGCGCGTCACCGTCCTGCGGCTCGAAGGCGGCGAGCTCCTCCTCGCAATCGCCGACGAAGCGCTCGGCGACGAGCTCCCGCGCGTCATCACCTCGAACGCCACCGTCTACGTGCAGGAGCCCGGCGAGTATCGGGTCGAGACCGGCGTCGGGAGCGACGGTGAAGCCTGGACACGGATCGTCACCCGTCGCGGGTACGCCGAGGTGGTCACCGACCGCGGCTCCTCCGTGGTGCGTGCCGACGAATCGATCGTCGCCCTGGGGAGCCGTGAGGCGAACCTCGAGCTCGGCGCGGCCGACGAACCCGACGACCTCGAGCGCTGGAGTGGAGTGCTGACCGACCGGGCCGAGAGCGCCTCTCGCAGCGCGAGGTACGTCGAACCCCATCTCGCCGATGACGCGGCGCCTCTCGACAACGCCGGCAACTGGATCGAGGTCGACAGCGTCTCCTACTGGCGGCCCTACGTCTCCGACGGCTGGCGCCCCTACTGGCAGGGCCGGTGGGCCTGGACGCCCTCCGGCTACACCTGGGTCTCCTATGAGCCCTGGGGCTGGGTTCCCTATCACTACGGCCGCTGGTGCAGCCTGCCGGGCTACGGCTGGGCCTGGCGCCCCGGCGCTCTCTACTCCCCGGCCTGGGTCTATTGGAACTGGACCAGCGGTTACGCCGGCTGGGTTCCGATCGGCTACTACAGCCACTTCTACAGTCCCTGGTACAACAGCGGCTTTCGCTACGGTGTCTACGGCTGGGCGGGTGGCGGCTGGGGCATCTACTCCGACTGGAACTTCGCGCCGGTGCACTGCTTCCGCGACCGGCGCTTCCGTGGCCACATGCGCCGGGGCCGGGACATGGAGCGCGAATCCGGTCACCGCGAGCCGCCGCGCGGCCTGCTGACGACCGACACACGGGACTTGCGGCCCGAGCGCCTCGATCGCACCGACCGGACCGAGGACCTCCTCCACCGGATCGGCAAGCGCCAGAACCCGCGCACCGGGGGCGACCTGCCCGACATGACCGACTTCGTCGGACGCAAGGGCAGGCTTCCGAACGAGGTCGCCAGGGTGATCGTGCCGCCCACCGGCAAGGAGCGCGGCGTGATTCGCGACATAGACCGGGTGGCGAAAGTCGCCGAGACACCGACCTGGCGGCAGAAGGATGCCTCTGGCGACGACAAGACCGACCGCACCGCCGGTACCGGCAAGACTCCGCTCGAGGGCGGGAGCATTGGCGACAAGGGCGACAAGGGCGGCAAGGGCGGCTGGGAGAACCCCGGCGCGACCCCCGGCGTCGTCCTCGACAAGGGGCGCACGACGGCTCCGAATGGAGCGGGCAAGTCGACCCCGCAGATCGATTCGCGCGGCACGGCGGCGACCAAGGGAACGGTCGGCGGCACCGGCGGCACTGGAGCGACTGGAGCGACTGGAGCCAGGGGATCCGCGGACGCGCGTGCCGGGAGCGTGAAGTCCGCGCCCTCGCAGAGAAGCGGGCCCTCCAGCAAGGGGACGATCTCGGGTGGCAAGGAGCGTTCCCCGAGCTCCGGGGCAACCCGCCCTGCGCCTCCCGCGCCGGTCACGAAGAGTTACGAACCCGCCGGACCCGGCGCGGGCAAGGCTCCTGCGCTTGACGGCGATGATCGCCAGCTCTGGAAGTCGCGCGGTGGCGAGAGCGCACCGGTGCAGCGCGTCGTCGGCAGCGTCCGGCGGCCGTCGCCGGGCAGCGAGTCAGGATCCAAGAACCCGAGCGCCGCGGGCGGCGCAACGGGCAGCCCCGGCACGGTGGGCAGCACCAGGGGCAGCGCTCCAACTCGCGGTAACACGGGGTCGGGGTCAGGGTCGGGGTACGCGACGCCGGGCGGAAAGAACCAGGAGCCCGCCTATCGGCCGCCCTCCTCCGGCAACGGTTCGACGGGCAGGAACCCGGCTGGAGCGGGGTCCAGGGTGTACGAACCGTCGGTGAAGTCCCAGCCGGCGCAGCGGTCGCAGCCCGCGCCCACGGTGCGGTCGCA
>JAGPDF010000067.1:20317-26808 GCA_018057705.1 Thermoanaerobaculia bacterium
CCCACGGTGCGGTCGCAGCCATCGCAGCCATCGCAGAAGCCGCAGGATTCGCAGCGGACTCAAGGGCCCAGGAGCTATCCGCCGACGGTGAAATCGGCACCGTCCCAGGGCTCGCAGCGGTCGCAGCCGGCGCCGCCAGCGGTTCGGTCGCAGCCGTCCCAACGGTCGCAGCCATCCTATGGCTCGCAGGGTTCCCAAGGCTCCAAGGGGGCCCAGCCCTCGACGCGATCGCAACCGTCGGGCAGAAGTTCCTCGGGTGGGCATTCGGCCGGCAAGTCGACCTCGTCGGGCTCGAAGAGCAGCTCGCGCTCCGGACAGACCCCTCCGCCGCCGCCCCCGAAGAAGGACGGCGGCGGGAACTAGGAGCGACGGGGCGCGCGGCGAGCGCATGGGCGGGCTAGAATCCAGTCGCTCATGCGCGCCGAGTCGATCTTTCGCGGCATCTTCCTGATCTATTGCCTGGAGGCGGGCCTCTTCCTGCTCATGTCTCCCTGGCTCGAGGCCTGGAACCACGCGGCGCTCCTCCTCCCGTTCGGACCGCTTCGCGAGCTGCTCCTCTCCCCCTGGAGCCGCTCCCTCATCTCCGCCTTTGGACTTCTCCACCTCGTCTGGGGCCTGCACGATCTGGATCTCTTCCTGCGCCGCACCTCCTATCCGCTCGATGATTCCGCGCCTGCTCGCCATCAGTAGCCCCGACGCGAGCCCCGGACCGCGCTGGCAGCGTTGGTGCTCGGAGCTCGCGCTTACCGGAGTCGACGGGTTGCAGGTGCGCCGCAAAGGAGTCTCCGACCAGGAGCTACTGACGCTGGCGAGCGAGGCTCGGGCGGCCGGCCGATGGACTCTCTTCGTCAACGGCCGTCTGGACATCGCCCTGGCAGCGCAGGCCGACGGCGTCCACCTGCCGGTCTCGGGCCTGCCGGTCGCAGAGGTCCGCCGAGCTCTGAGCCGCCAGCGCCAGGAGCTCCTGGTGGGAAGATCCACGCACAGTCCCGACGAAGTCCGTCTCGCCCGCGATCAGGGCGCCGATTTCGCGATCTTCGGCCCGGTCTTCGAGACGCCGTCGAAGGCAGGCCTGCTCCGAGCCCGCGGCCTCGCGGCGCTGGCCGAAGCCGTGGCGACCGGTCTGCCGGTCGTGGCCGTGGGCGGCATCGATGCGAGAAACGCCCGCGAGGTCCTGGAGAGCGGCGCCCGGGGTCTGGCCGCGATCCGCTGGTTCGAGGATCCGGCCGCGGCGCGAGCCGATATCGGGGCGCTCCTCGGCAGCTGGAAGCGACCGTGACGCGCATCCTCGGACTCGGCCTCGACATCGTCGACCGCAATCGCATCGTGCACCTGCTCGAACGCCACGGTGCCGCCTTTCTCCGCCGGGTCTTTCGCGACGGCGAGGTGCGGCTCGGCGAGTCCGCCAGCGCACTCGCCCGGGCGGCGCACGTCGCCGGCCTCTTCGCCGCCAAGGAGGCCGCCATGAAGGCCCTCGGAACCGGCTGGAGCCAGGGCGTGGGATTCCTCCAGATCGAGGTGTTCCGTCAGCCCTCGGGAGCGCCGGCGCTGCGACTGCATGGCGAGGCGCGCCGTCGCGCCGACGCCATGGGCGCCGTACAGCTCTGGGTCTCCATCAGCCACGACGGCACGAATGCCGTCGCCGTCGTCATCCTGGAAGGCGAACCGCAATGAACGAACGTGCCGAAGCCACCGAAACGACCGCAAACCGCCCGTCGCCCTCCCCCGACGCGCCGAGCGGCTCCTCTTCGGCTGCCGTGCCGGAGGGGGCGCCTGAGGCTCGGGGCGCGGCCGGGGCGCGCAAGTCACCTTACCTGCTCATCGGGCTCGCCGTTCTGGCCCTCGATCAATGGACGAAGTGGCTCATCGAGGCGCATCTTCCCGAGCAGACCTCGCACGAGGTGATTCCGGGGCTCCTGCACATCTCGCACGTGCGCAATACCGGGGTGGCCTTCGGCATGTTCGCCAGGGACGGCCGAGACGGCAGCTCCTGGGTGCTGTCGCTCTTCGGCCTGGTGGCCCTGGGGCTCATCGCTTTCCTCTTTCACCGCACCCCGGCAAAGGACCGTGGCCTGCTCGCCGCGCTCTCCCTCGTCCTCGGAGGAGCGATCGGCAATCTGTTCGACCGGATCTCGAGCGGCGCGGTCACCGACTTCATCGCGGTGTACATCGGCAGCTACCGCTGGCCCGATTTCAACGTCGCCGACAGCGCCATTTCGGTCGGGTTGGTGGTGATCCTCCTCGACTCTTTCCGCAATCGGTCGTGAGCGAAGGTACCTGGCAGGTCGGCGAGGACGAGGCGGGGGCCCGCCTCGACCGCGCCGTGGCCGCACGTCTCGACCTGCCGCGCAACCAGATCCAGGAGTGGATCCGCGCCGGGCACCTGACGGTGGACGGAGTCGCGCAGCCCAAGGCGGGGCATCTCCTGCGCGCCGGCGAGTGCATCGCCTGGAAGCCGCCGGAGCGCGGCGAGTCGCGCGTCGTCGCAGAAGATGGCGAGCTTCGCCTGCTCTTTCTCGACGACGATCTGATCGTGATCGACAAACCGGCCGGACTCACGGTTCACCCCGGCGCCGGGCAATCCACCGGAACCCTCGTGCACCGTCTGCTGGGGCGCTTCCCGGAGATCGCCGGCGTCGGGGGACCCGGCCGGCCCGGGATCGTGCACCGCCTGGACAAGGGGACGAGCGGGGTGATGGTCATCGCACGCACCGTCGGGGCCTATCGCGCCCTGACGGCCGACTTCGCCTCCCGCCGGGTGGAAAAGCGCTACCTGGCGATCGTCCACGGCGCGCCCAAGTCGCTCCGCGGCGTCATCGAGGCCCCGATCGGCCGCCACGCCTCCGAGAGGAAGCGCATGACCGTCCGCACCGACGGACGCCCGGCCACGACTCGCTACCGGACGGTCGCCTCGGCCTCCGGCCTCGCGCTGGTCGAGCTCGAGCTGCTCACGGGCCGCACCCATCAGATCCGCGTGCACTTGAAGCACATCCGGCATCCGATCGTCGGCGACGCGACCTACGGCGAGGCCCGCCATCGCGAGCTGGCGAGCGCTCCGGCGCGCACCGTGCGGACCTTTCCGCGCCCGGCCCTGCACTCCTGGCGCCTCGCCTTCGCTCACCCGTGCAGCCACGCGCCGCTGCGTTTCGAGGCCCCCCTGGCGGCCGACATGCTGGAGCTCTGGCAATCGCTCGCCGGCGCCCCGCCGGCCCTTCCTCCCGACCAGGCCTGAGTCCAGACGTGAAACGGGCCCGCCCCTCCATCGCTGGAGAGACGGGCCCGGGTCGATCCACTCGAGGATCGCCGACGTGCCGCCCTGACCGGTGTCGCGGTCAGACGCAGTCGATGCACGGATCCGGCGCGGTGGCCGGGTCCGTCACGTTGCCGAGCTCGATGCCGTCGAATCCTACGCTCAGGCGGCCCTTGGCATCCATCACGACCGAGACCCAGTTCTGCATCAGCGGCTCGAACGGAACGAGCGAACCGGCCACCGGGTTGTTGAGGTTGAGGAAGATCCAGCCGAACTCATAGCTCGACGGCAGAGCCGCGCTGCCGACCGGCGTGCGCTGCGCTTCGAACGGGAAGGGGATCAGCCCCTCTTCGGTCGGGCAGGGCGAGATGGTGCAACCGTCCGGCGTCTCGAAGTTCTCCTCTTCGTCGAACACGACGACCTGGTTCTGGCCGAGCGGGAACGGCGCCGGGAAGCTGAGGGCGCAGTTGAACGGAGTGATGTGACGCTTCGCATCCCGCCATGAGAGAAGGCTCGTGCCGCCATCGAAGAGGCCGCCGTTCAGGTAGCGAACCGCGAACACGTTGCCGAGGCCTTCACGCTGGTCCGCGCCCGGCTGACCATTCAGCGCCGAGTAGCGGTAGTAGAAGGTGTAGTTCGCCGCGGTGAGTGCCGCATCCGCCTCGATATGCACCAGCGTCTCGGCCTGGGCGTAGTTCTGTCCTGCGTCGACGTAGAAGTAGTCGCCCCAGAGGACGTTCTGGTTGGTCACGAAACCGCCGGGTCCGAAGTAGCCGGGCTCGCTCGGGAACGTGGTGTTGCAGGCGTTGACGGCGTCGACGGTGACGTAGCCGCGGGCGATGTCATCGCCGTGGTCATAGCCGCCGCAGGCGCCGCCGAAGCCGAAGTACGGCGAGCCCTGGCCGGTCAGCATGAGCTGAACGTGGTCGATGTAGTCGGCCGAGAGGGCCGGGTTGTCGTACGCCAGGATGCCGGAGCAGCTGGCGAAGTTGATGTCCTGCGACGCCGGGCCCTGGGGGCTCACGGTATCGGTCGGATCCTGACCGGCCGACGCCGTCACCGGCAGGTTGCCGTTGACGATCATGTCGCGCAGGTTGATCGACTGGACGTCGTAACCGGTGAGGTAGACGTTGAAGTCGAGGATGTGAACCGAGAGATCGGTCCACAGCACGACGTGCGCGAGGACCGCGGTCGCCGAGGCGTTGTTGATCGACATCAGCGTCGTCACGCCGCTCGGATCGGCGAGATCCACTTCGAAATACGGCAGAAGCAACGTCGCCGCCGGGACATCGTCCACGGTTCCGATCACGGCGAACGCCGGTGCCGCCAATACAGCGAGCAACATGGCCAGCTTTGCAATCTTCATCGTTCTCTCCCTGTTCGAAGGCGACCTGCACGGAAGGCGTCGGTGGGGCGCATTCTACCGCACACTCCCTGCGGTCCCGTCGCGGCGGATCGACCGGGGCCGCGCGATCGTCCCGCGGCCCCGGTCGATCCGCGACAGCGCTCGAAGTGAAAAAGAAAACGGGCCCGCCACTCCATCGCTGGAGGGACGAGCCCGGATTCACTGCCACCGGAAGGCGGGCGTCAGGGACGCCCGATCCGGCGTGAGACTCAGAGGGTCGGAGTGCCGATGAACGGATCCGGCGCGGTGGCCGGGTCCGTCACGTTGCCGAGCTGCATCGCATCGAAGCCGACGCTGTAACGGCCTTCGGCATCCATCACAACCGAGACCCAGTTCTGCATCAGCGGCTCGTACGGAACGAGCGAACCGGCGACCACGCTGTTGAGGTTGAGGAAGATCCAGCCGAAGTCATAGCTGGACGGCAGAGCCGCACTGCCGACATCCGTGCGCTGCGCTTCGAACGGGAAGG
Source organism: Thermoanaerobaculia bacterium (assembly GCA_018057705.1). NCBI lineage: Bacteria > Pseudomonadati > Acidobacteriota > Thermoanaerobaculia > Thermoanaerobaculia bacterium. The sequence continues at coordinate 25,442 of JAGPDF010000067.1, forward strand.
GGATCAGCCCCTCTTCGGTCGGGCAGGGCGAGATGGTGCAACCGTCCGGCGTCTCGAAGTTCTCCTCTTCGTCGAACACGACGACCTGATTCTGGCCGAGCGGGAACGGCGCCGGGAAGTTGAGGGCGCAGTTGAACGGGGTGATGTGACGCTTCGCATCGCGCCACGTGAGGAGGCTCGTGCCGCCGTCGAAGCCGGCGCCGTTCAGGTAGCGAACCGCGAACACGTTGCCGAGGCCTTCACGCTGGTCCGCGCCCGGCTGACCATTCAGCGCCGAGTAGCGGTAGTAGAAGGTGTAGTTCGCCGCGGTGAGCGCCGCATCCGCCTCGACATGCACCAGCGTCTCACCCTGGGCAAAGTTCTGGCCCGGGTTGACGTAGAAGTAGTCGCCCCAGAGGACGTTCTGGTTGGTCACGAAACCACCAGCACCGAAGTAGCCGGGCTCGCTGGGGAACGTGGTGTTGCAGGCGAGGACGGTGTCGACCGTGACGTAGCCACGGGCGATGTCGTCGCCGTGGTCATAGCCGCCGCAGGCGCCGCCGAAGCCGAAGTACGGCGAACCCTGGCCGGTCAGCATGAGCTGAACGTGGTCGATGTAGTCGGCCGAGAGGGCCGGGTTGTCATACGCCAGGATGCCGTTGCAGCTGGCGAAGTTGATGTCCTGCGACGCCGGGCCCTGGGGGCTGATGGTGTCGGTCGGATCCTGACCGGCCGACGCCGTCACCGGCAGGTTGCCGTTGACGATGATGTCGCGCAGGTTGATCGACTGGACGTCGTAACCGGTGAGGTAGACGTTGAAGTCGAGGATGTGAACCGAGAGATCGGTCCACAGCACGACGTGCGCGAGGACCGCGGTCGCCGAGGCGTTGTTGATCGACATCAGCGTCGTCACGCCGCTCGGATCGGCGAGATCCACTTCGAAATACGGCAGGAGCAACGTCGCCGCCGGGACATCATCCACGGTCCCGATGACGGCAAAGCCCGGCGCCGCCAGCACTGCCAACAAGCACGCAACCAACAGTCTCTTCATATCTTCATCTCCTAAGTGATGCGTTAGTCGAACCTTCAGGCATCCTATCCCAAAAAGGCCGCGAGCGCCAGGGAACGGCGAATCGGGCCGACCGGCAAGATCGCCACAAAAGAAAACGGGCCCGCCACTCCATCGCTGGAGGGACGAGCCCGGATTCACTGCCACCGGAAGGCGGGCGTCAGGGACGCCCGATCCGGCGTGAGACTCAGTTGCCGATGAACGGATCCGGCGCGGTGGCCGGGTCCGTCACGTTGCCGAGCTGCATCGCATCGAAGCCGACGCTGTAACGGCCTTCGGCATCCATCACAACCGAGACCCAGTTCTGCATCAGCGGCTC
>JAGPDF010000068.1:0-4642 GCA_018057705.1 Thermoanaerobaculia bacterium
GGAGCTCGCGTCGCTGCGCGGGATGCTGCTGCGCGAGCGCTCGCCGGTCGAGGTCGACCGCGCGATCTTCGTCGACGACGCCGCGGTGGACGGATCGGGACCGCTGCTCGATCGCCTGGCGGCGCAGCATGCCTGGATCGAAGTCCTGCACCTGCCGCGCAACGCGGGCCAGCACGTCGCGACGGCCGCAGGGTTGGCGCGCGCTCCCGGGGATTGGATCGCGACGCTGGACGAGGATCTGCAACACCGGCCCGAGAGCCTCCTCCCGCTTCTCGCCGCGGCCGCGGCGGCCTCGGCCGACCTCGTCTATGCCGCCCCCCATGGCGGCGTCCATCGCACCTTCTACCGCGACGCCTCCTCGCTCACCGCGAAGTTCCTCATCGGTCTTCTGTCCGGCAATCGCAATGTCCGCCACTTCAACAGCTTTCGCGTCGTTCGCGGACCGATCGCGCGCGCCGCGGCGACAGAGATCACCGCCGGCACCTACCTCGACATCGCACTTTCCTGGTTCGCCGAGCGCGTCGTCGTCGTTCCACTCTCCCTCGTCGACCGGCGCGATCTCGCCGGGCTACCGGGGGGCTACGACCTTCCCGGTCTCCTCCGGCACGCGAAACGCATGCTCCTGACGTCGTGGAAAGGTCCGCCGCGCCGAGCTGGCCTCAGGAGTGGAACCGGCGCGGAGGTGGAACGCCCACCCTACCCCGACGGGCGGGAACGAGAGATCGCCGTGGACCGCACGCGCGATATCGAGGTGAGCGATTTCCTGCTGCGACTCGGGTCGAACAGCCGCGGACCCGGCGAACCCGCATGCTAAATTTCACCTGCCATGACCAACGCGGAACGTGAAACCCTGGATATCGATGTTCTCTTCGTCGGCGCCGGGCCGGCGAGCCTCGCCGGCGCCTACCATCTGGCGCGCCTTCTCGCCGCGCACAACGCCGGCGCCGTCGCCGGATCCCGGCTCGAGCTCTCGATCGCCGTGCTCGAGAAGGGCAGCGAGGTCGGCGCCCACGGTCTCTCCGGAGCGATCATCGATCCGCGGAGTCTTCGTGAGCTCTTTCCCGAGAAGTTCGCTTCGATCCCGTTCGAGGCCGAGGTTGGCCGCGAGCATCTCTGGTGGCTGACGAAGGAGAAGGCGCTCTCGCTCCCGGAGCCGCCGCAGTTGAAGAACCACGGCAACTACGTCGCCTCGCTCGGCAAGCTGGTCAAATGGATGGCGAAAGAGGTCGAGGCCCTGGGAGTCGACATCTTCTGCGAGTTTCCGGGCCGCGAGCTCCTCTACGAAGACTCCCCTGCCGGCCCCGGGCGGCGCGTCGCCGGCGTGCGAACGGGCGACAAGGGGATCGGCAAGGACGGCAGGCGCAAGGCCAACTTCGAGCCCGGAGTCGACATCCGGAGCCAGGTGACCGTGCTCGGAGAAGGGCCGCGCGGCACGCTCGCGAAGCAGCTCGAAAGCCGATTCGGACTCTGTGAAGGCAAGAATCCGCAGGTCTACGCCCTCGGTATCAAGGAGGTCTGGGAGCTGCCGCAGGGGCGTTTCGAGCCGGGCGAGATCTGGCACACCATGGGCTGGCCGATGTGGCCCGATCACTTCGGCGGCGGCTTCATCTACGGGATGCAGGACAACCTCCTCATCGTCGGCCTCGTCTACGGCCTCGACTACGAGAATCCGCTGGACGACCCGCATCTCGAGTTCCAGCGCATGAAGACGCATCCGGCGATCGCACAGCTCCTCGCCGGCGGCACGATGTCCTACTACGGCGCCAAGGCGATTCCGGAGAGCGGCTACTGGGCGATGCCGAAGCTCGGCGGCGACGGCTTCTGCCTGATCGGCGACAGCGGCGGGTTCGTCGACGGCCAGCGCCTCAAAGGGATCCATCTCGCGGTGAAGTCCGGAATGCTCGCGGCCGAGTCGATCTTCGCCGCGGCGGTCGCCGGACAGCCGCTCTCCACCGCCGGCGACGCCTACCCGGCGCACTTCGAAGCGAGCTGGGCGAAAGCCGAGCTCTGGAAGAGCCGCAACTTCCACCAGGGATTCGAGCGCGGCGGCTTCGACGCCATGGTCAACGCGGCGCTCGGCACGGTCACCGGCGGCAAGGGCTTCGGTCTCTTCGAGCGCCTGCCGGCCGAAGCCGGGCATGAGCGCCTTCACCGGCTCGACAGCGAGCGCTCCGACTATCGTGCACCGGCGCCCGTCGCCTTCGACGGCAAGCTGACCTTCGACCGTCTCGCGGACGTCTACAACTCGGGAGCCGCGCACGAGGAGGATCAGCCGGTGCATCTGCTGGTCGCCGACACCTCGATCTGCGTCGACCGCTGCGCCCGCGAGTTCGGCAATCCGTGCACCCGCTTCTGCCCCGCCGGAGTCTACGAAATGGTCGAGGACGGCTCGGCTGCAGCCGGCAGGCGTCTGCAGATCAACGCGTCGAACTGCGTGCACTGCAAGACCTGCGACATCATGGACCCCTACCAGATCATCGATTGGGTGCCACCCGAGGGTGGCGGCGGTCCCAACTACGGCAAGATGTAGCGGACCGCCGCTGCGCCCTTCGCCGCAACCGACCCGCCGCTCCGGAGATTTTCGGATGAGAACACCCGTGCTGCCGCTAGCGCTTGGCCTGCTCCTCCCCGCCGCGCTGCTCGCCGGCGAGCTCTCGGTCGAGAAACTCTTCGATCCTGCGGCGCTGCCGAAAGTCACCCAGAGCGCCTGGCGCCCGGACGGCCGGTGGCTCACCCAGGTCGCGAAGGAGGAATCCGGCACCGAGCTCCGCGGTATCGATGCGGCGACAGGAAAGGTCGCCTTCAGGCTGCCCTGGTCCGATCTCCAGCTCGCGCCCGCAGCAGCGGCCAAAGTCACCGCGTCGATCGCCCCTTCGGAGTACCTCTGGTCGCCGCGAAGCGACGCCCTGCTGCTCACCGCCGGAGAGGACCTCTACCTCTACCGGCTTGCCGGGAAGTCGCTGCAGCGGCTCACCGACACCGCCGCCGAAGAGGAGGCCGCGACCTTCTCCCCCGACGGGCGCAAGGTGGCCTACGTGCGCGACTGCGACCTCTTCGTCCGCGACCTCGAAAGCGGGCTCGAGAGTCGGATCACGACCGACGGCAGGGACAACGAGATCCTGAACGGCAAGAACGACTGGGTCTATTGGGAGGAGATCTGGAACCGGAATCCGACCGGGTACTGGTGGAGCCCGGACAGCCGGCGCCTCGCCTACTACCGGTTCGACGACCGCGCCGTTCCCACCTATCCGCTGCTCGACGAGCGCGGGACCTATCCCGAGATCCGCTTCCAGCGCTACCCCAAAGCGGGCGAGACCAATCCGACCGTCCGGATGCGCGTGGTCGAGCTCGCGACACGGGCGACGATCGAGCTCGCGACCGCCGACTCACCCGCCGCCGAGGACGCCTACCTCGTCCGCGTGCACTGGCGCCCGGACAGCGCGCAGATCGCGATCGAACGCCTGAACCGCGACCAGACGGAGCTCGACCTTCTGGGATGCGATCCGGTTTCGGGTGTTTGCGCGGTGATCACCAGCCAGACCAGCGCGACCTGGGTGAACATTCCGAACGAGTTCCACTTCCTCGCCGACGGCGGTTTCCTCTGGTCGAGCGAAGAGAGCGGTTGGAACCGTCTGCGCCGGCACGCCGCGGACGGCGCGGTCATCGCCACGGTCTCACCAGAGGAGTTCGCGGTGACGGCACTCGACGCGGTCGACGAAGCGAGCGGCGTCGCCATCATCACCGGTTTCCGGCCCGGCGGCCTCGGCGCGGCGGACCGGCAGGTCTGGCTCCTGCCGCTCGCCCCCACCGGCGGCGCAGCGGCTCCGCGGGTGCTGGCCGGCGGCGTCGGAACGAACGGTGCGGACGTCGCCCCCGGTGCGCGCCACTGGGTTCATCGCTGGAGCGACGCCAATCATCCGCCGCGGTCGACGATCCGGCGCATCAGCGGCGAAGCGGTGGTCGCCCTGCCGACGCAGAATCTCTCCTACGATCCCGAGAAGCTCCCGCAGTGGGAGCTCTTCGAGATCCCGGGGCCCGGCGGCGTCCGCCTCCCGGCCCGCTGGCTGCGGCCGGCGAACTTCGACCCGACGAGGCGCTATCCGGTCATCATGTTCCACTATGGCGGCCCTGCGTCACAGGTGGTGACGAATGCCTGGGATTCGCGTCGCCCACCTTGGCACCAGTGGATGGCCGAGCGCGGCTACGTCGTCTTCATGGTCGACAACGAGGCCTCGGTTTTCTTCGGCAAGCGCGGCGAGGACAAGATGCATCGCAACTTCGGTCCGCTCGAGCTCGCCGGCCAGCTCGCCGGGGTCGAGCATCTCAAGTCGATCGCCTGGGTCGATTCGACTCGCATCGGTCTCTGGGGCTGGTCGGGCGGCGGCGCCAATACACTCTGGTCGCTCTTCCACAGTCCGGGAACCTGGAAGGCCGGGGTGGCCGGCGCACCGGTCTCGGACATGCGTTTCTACGACTCGATCTGGACCGAGCGCTACATGGACACTCCGCAGACGAATCCGGACGGCTACAAGAGCGGTTCGGCGCTGAGCGCCGCGACCCGGCTAGGGGACGCCCTGCTGATCGTGCACGGCACCGGAGACGACAACGTCCATCCGCAGAACTCGATCGCTCTCATGGACAA
>JAGPDF010000068.1:4742-15027 GCA_018057705.1 Thermoanaerobaculia bacterium
ATCCGGACGGCTACAAGAGCGGTTCGGCGCTGAGCGCCGCGACCCGGCTAGGGGACGCCCTGCTGATCGTGCACGGCACCGGAGACGACAACGTCCATCCGCAGAACTCGATCGCTCTCATGGACAAGCTCGTCGCCGCCGGCATCCCGTTCGAGGACGCCCTCTACCCACGAGAAAAACACACTTTCAAGTCGGCGGCGTCGAAGCACTTCCACCTTCGCATGACCGAGTTCTTCGACCGCCATCTGCAGCCCGGGCCATCGGCGGCATCGGCGCCAGCGGCGCCACCTGCGCCAGCGGCGCCAGCCGATCGCGGATCCGGGATCACAGGACCCGCCGCTGGAGAGGCGCAATGAACTTGAGGACGGCTCTCGACTTCAACCTGTTCCCGGTGGACGACGAAGGCCGGCTCTACATCTCACCGGCGATCCGCGACTGGAGCCATCTCGAGCCCGCCGGCGTGCGCGTCGTGATCGACCTCGAGGGCGGGATCGACCACGGCGTGCCGGTGCTGCCCAACCACACGCTCTATCTCTACTTTCCGATCTTCGACGAGGACCTGCCCGACATCGAGCGCCTGCACGGCATCGCGCAGCTCGGCGCGCGCCTCGTGCGTTCGGGGCAACCGGTGCTCTCGCACTGCGGCGCCGGTTTCAACCGTTCGGCGCTGGTCGCCGGTCTCATCCTCGTCGAGCTCGGCTGGTCGGGCGCCGAAGCCCTGCAGCGCCTGCGTGAACGCCGGCCCGGAGCGCTCTTCAACGAGACCTTCGCCGCCTACCTGGGCTCGCGCTGAGGCCAGGTCAGAAGCGCAGCCAGGCCGCCGCCGGCTCACCGTTCGGCAGCTGGTCGGCCGGCACCGATTCCACTTCGCCGCCGCGCGCGAGGGTGGCTAAAATGGCGCGCTCGAAGAGATCTTCGTCGCCGGGCGCCGGCAAAGCGCGATCTTCGATCAGCCCGCGTTGCTCGTCGAACTTTCCCCAGCGCTCCAGCCGCTCCCCGAGCAGCAGATGTGCCACCCTCCCCGCCTCGGCAGCCGGAAGTACCCGGGCCAGCCCGCTCGCCAGTGTCGGCCGCCCGCCGGAGGCCGAGTCGCGCAGCCGCCGCGCCCGCTCGCGCGCCCGCCACTCGGTCGCCACCGGCAGCGCCCGGTGCCAGAGCTCTTCGTCGGAGAGTCGGTCGGGGCTGCCGGCGACGCAACGGTCCACCAGCCGGCCGTCGCGCAGAGCCGCGGTCACCAGCGGCAGATAGTCCTCGATCGCCGCGAGGACGATCGGGGCGGAAGGCTCCGGCAGGAGCGGCGCCAGAGCCTCCCAGAGACGGCGGAAGTGGTGCTCGAGATCCCGATCGCGCCGTGGGGTGGCGTTGCCCCCCTGGCCATGGACGATCGGACCGCGTCTGCCGAGCGCCGCCGGGGAGGCGCTGTGCATCTGGCGCTGCGAGAGATACTCATAGCCGGTCGCCTCGGCGAATCCGGTCGCGATCGTCTTCGGCAGCTCGAGCCGGCGGACGGCGAACGGCGCGCATTCGAGCAGCCGCACCTCGCGCTGCGAGACCGCCAGCACGTAGAAGTGCTCCGTCGCCTTCGAGAGCGGCAGCAGGGGCCGCAGGTGGAAGTGCGCTCCGACACGGGCCGACTCGTGCAGCGGGAACGGCGTCGGGACGAACTGGAAGAAGCCCGGAGCGGCGTAGTAGGCAAGCCCGTCGGACGAATCGGAGAGCGCATTCTCCATCCTGGCCGTGGCGTGCGCCGGTCCCAGCAACTCGTCGCGGACCGCCTGCGAGGCACCGGCCTCGGCGAGACGTGCTTCGGCCAGCCTCAGCGCCTGGCGCCAGCGAGTGAGGTTGGCGCGCTCCGCGATGCCACCGCGCGCCATCGGAACGAAGAGTGACAGATGCGGCCCCGTCCGCTTCTCGACGAGAGACTCCCACCACACACCAACCGTTTCGGCGACGTTCATCTTGCCTCCTCCGGCCGCTCATCCTCCACTGCGGCCAGGATTTCAAGGTAGGCCCCGCTTCGGGGCGGGGAAACACCCCGGCGGGTAGGCCGCCCATGGGCTCGCGCGAGGTCGATCGCGGCCGGCCTTCGGGTGACCGGTCCGCGGGTTGTCGCGCGGAGTCAGGCGGGAGCGGGGGCGCGCTCTGCGAGCCAGAGGGCGAGGGCGCCGGAGAAATCGGCGACACTGGCGTGGCGGTCCGCAGGAGAAGCGGCCAGAGCACGCCCTACGATGGCGCGCAACTCGCGGTCCCCCCAGGGCAGGCGCGGCACGGCCTCGCGCTCGAGCTCGCGCAGCACGCGCGAGATCGGCCTGCCGCCTCGGCGCAGCGGCCGCACCCCGGCGAGCAGCTCGAAGAGGATCACCGCCAGGCTGAACTGATCGGCGGCCGGTCCCGGGAGGCGCCCGAGGATCTGCTCCGGAGCCGCATAGTCGAGCGTGAAGAGCCAGACACCGCTCGCTGTCTCGCGGCCGTCGCCCGCTCCGTCGAGGAGCTTGGCGATCCCGAAGTCGAGCAGCTTCGGCCAGCCCGCGGCGTCGACGAGCACGTTGGCGGGTTTGAGGTCGCGATGCAGGATGTTCGCCGCGTGCGCCGCGGCGACCGCCTCGCAGAGCCGCAGAAAGAGCCGCAGGCGCTCGACCTCGGGCAGGTCGTTGTCGCGGACGTAGGTCGCGATGTCGATGCCATCGACCCATTCGAGCACCAGGTAGGGGCGGCCCTGCCCATCGCGCCCGGCGTCGAGCAGCCTGGAGATGGCCGGATGGTCGAGACTCGCGAGGATGTCGAGCTCCATCGCGAAGCGGCGCTCGATCTCGGTGCCGGAGTGCGCCGCGAGCAGCCTTTTGACCGCGACGCGCTGCCCGTCGCGGTCGGCCTCGAAGACCTCGCCGGCGCTCCCCTGCCCGACGCGCCGGCGGATCCGGCAGCCGCCGATGCGACGCGGCAGCGCCGCGGGCGCGATGACATCGCCGAGGGCGTCGCCGGCATCCGCGTCGCGGGCAGTATCGCCGGAGTCGGACTCGACCCGCGGCCCGCCGCCCTGGACCGCGGCGACGAGCAGCGCAGCGTCGAGGTCGAGCGCGCTCCTTTCGATGCCGTCGGCGGCGAGGAGCTCGGCGACGGCGTTGGCGAGCTCGAGATCGACCACGGCGATCTCCGTCAGACGGTGGAGGCGGGATTCGGAATCGAGGTCGACCAGCGCTTCGAAAGCCGACTCCACTTCCACCCAGCGACTACGGATCGCGAGACTCACGCGCCGAATCCCTGGCGCTCGAGCTCGACCTGCAGGAAAGCGCGCGCCTTGCGCCAGTCACGCCGGATGGTGCGCTGGGACTGCTCGCAGAGCTCGCCGATCTCGCTCTCGTTCAACCCGACGAAAAACCGCAACTCGACGATGCGGGCGAGCCGCGGCGAAAGCCGCTCGAGCTCCGCCAGCGCGACGTCGACTGCCAGCAGCTGCTCGGCCTGCCAGAGGGCCGGAGCCGCGATCTGCTCGTCGAGCGGCACCGCCTCGATGCCGCCGCCGCGCTTCTGCCGCCTCAGGTGCTCGGCGTGGCCGATGAGGATCTGGCGCATCGCCTTGGCGGCCAGCGCGAAGAAGTGCCCGCGGTCGACGAGCGCCAGTCGCTCGGCCCTCACAAGCTTGAGATAGGCCTCGTGCACGAGCGCGGTGGTGTCGAGCGCCACCGCCGAGCGACCGAAGCGCAACTGCGAACGCGCGAGTCGCTTGAGCTCGGTGTAGAGGCGATCGAAGATGGTGTCGAGGGCGCTCCGATCCCCCGCCCGCACCGCTGCGAGCAGGAGCGTGATCTCGCCGGCCGCTTTCTCCCTCGGAGCCACTGGCGACGCATGATAGACCCACGGAGCGCGAGCGGCGACGGCAGGATTCCACAGCGCGGGCGGATTCCAGGCGGCAACGGACATGCGCGACCCTCCGCAACAGTCCACCGTTCTGGCGGCAGGAACAGGACATGGCCCGAAAAGGCTCCCGGGCGCGGCCGGAAGCGGGCCGGGATGGCGGGGAGTCTGGCCCGGCGCGGGACGCCGGATCAGTCGGGGCGGCGCATGAGCAGAGCGCCGTTGGTGCCACCGAACCCGAACGAGTTCGTCAGTCCGATCTCGAGCTTCGCCGGGCGGGCCTTGTGCGGCACGAAGTCGAGATCGCAACCCTCGCCCGGCTCGTCCAGATTGAGCGTCGCCGGGAGAATCTGGTCGCGGATCGCGAGCGCCAGCAGGCCGCACTCGAGTCCGCCCGCCGCGCCCAGGAGGTGCCCGGTCGAGGACTTGGTCGAGGAGACCGCCAGCTTGTGAGCATGCTCGCCGAAGACCCGGTGAATCGCCTGCACCTCGGCGGCGTCGCCCAGGCCCGTGGAGGTGCCGTGGGCGTTGATGTAGTCGACCGATTCGGGAGGGAGTCCGGCGTCGGCGAGCGCGCTCTTCATCACCTGCGCGGCACCGCGACCTTCCGGGTGCGGCGCGGACATGTGGTACGCGTCGGCGCTCATGCCGTAGCCGACCAGCTCGGCGTAGACGGTGGCTCCCCGGGCGAGCGCGAGGTCGCGCTCCTCGAGCACCAGGATGCCGGCGCCCTCGCCCATGACGAAACCGTCGCGGTCCTTGTCCCACGGACGGGAGGCACGCTGCGGCTCGTCGTTGCGCAGGGAGAGCGCCCGCATCACGGTGAATCCTGCGACCGCGAGCGGCGTGATCACGGCCTCCGCCCCGCCGGTGATCATGGCGTCGGCGTAGCCGTGCTGGATCAGCCGGAAGGCGTCGCCCACCGCATGGAGGCCGGTGGTGCAGGCGGTCGCGGGGGCGCTGTTGGGTCCGCGCGCGCCGGTGAGAATCGATACCTGACCGGCGGCCAGATTGACGATCAGGCCGGGGATGAAGAACGGTGACACCCGGTCCGGTCCGCGCTCGAGCATGGTGGTGTGTGTACGCTCGATGAGCGGCAGGCCGCCGATCCCGGAGCCGATCACGACGCCGACGCGCTCGGCATTCGACTCATCGATCGTGAGGCCCGCGTCGGAGATCGCCATCTGGCTCGCGGCGAGGGCGAAATGGATGAAGGTGTCGCACTTCTTGACCTCCTTCTTCTCCATCCAGTCCTCGGCCGCGAATCCCTTGACCTCGCCCGCGATGCGGGCAGCATAGTTCGACGTGTCGAAACGGGTGATCGGCCCGATGCCGCTCTCGCCGGCCAGAAGCGACTTCCAGGTCGCTTCCGTACCGACGCCGAGTGGCGAAACGAGACCGACTCCCGTGACGACGACGCGTCGCCGTTGGTGCAGGGTTGAGTTGCCCAGATGCGTGCCCGCGATTTTGTCCGGAGTTGCGAAGAAAGAGGGATCGGCTGCGAAAGCAGCGATCAGTTCTTTTCCGCGGCGTGCTTCTCGATGTAGCTGACGGCTTCCTGGACCCGGCCGATCTTCTCCGCGTCCTCGTCCGGGATCTCGATCCCGAACTCCTCCTCGAACGCCATGACCAGCTCGACGATGTCGAGCGAGTCGGCGCCCAGATCCTCGGTGAAGCTCGCTTCGGACGTCACTTCGTCGGCTTCAACGCCGAGCTGCTCCACGATGATGCTCTTCACCTTCTCGGCAACGGACATGTCGAAAATTCCTCCATGGAAACTGAAATGCAGGGTGAATTTCTAGCACAACTTCGAGAAACGAGTCCAACTCCAGCGCTGTCTATCAGATATAGAGACCACCGGAGACGTTCAACACCTGTCCGGTGACGTAACCGGCCTCCTCGCTGGCGAGATACACCACCGCGTCGGCAATATCCTCCGACCTCCCCAGCCTGCCCAGCGGGATGCGAGTGAACATCTCGGCGCGCGTCGCCTCGGGCAGAGCCTCCGTCATCGCCGTCTCGATGAAGCCCGGCGCTACGACGTTCGCCGTGATGTTGCGGCTCGCGAGCTCGCGGGCCAGCGACTTGCTGAATCCGATCAGTCCGGCCTTGGCGGCGGCATAGTTCGCCTGGCCGGCGTTCCCCATCAAGCCGATCACCGACGAGACCGTGACGATTCTGCCCCACCGGCGGCGCATCATGCCACGCACGACCTCGCGTGTCACCGCGAAGGCGCCGGTGAGGTTGGTGTCGAGCACGCCGCGCCACTGCTCGAGACTCATGCGGGCGAGCAGGTTGTCGCCCGTGATGCCGGCGTTGTTGACCAGGATGTCGATGGTATCGAAGCCCTCGGGCAGCTCCTTGATGCGGTCGCCCACTTCCTCCGCCCGTGCGAGGTCGAGCGCCAGAGTGTGAGCTCTGCCGCCAGCGGCGACGATCTCCTCCTGCACCCGGCCGAGCTTGGCGAGATTGCGCGCCGCGAGCACGACGCCGGCGCCGCGTTCGGCGAGCCGCCTGGCAATCGCCTCGCCGATTCCCTGGGATGCGCCGGTGACCAGCGCCGTCCTGCCGTCCAATCGGAACATTGCGTTCTCCTCAGCCTTCCTGCGGTGCGGGCGCTTCGAGAAGGGCCGCGAGCGCCGCAGGCTCCTGAATCGAGACGGTCTCGACTCCGGGGACGATGCGCTTCACGAGTCCGGAGAGTACGCTCCCCGGGCCGACTTCGACGAATCGCCTCACTTCCATCTCGTCGTGCAAGAAGCGCACCGACTCCACCCACCGCACCGGGCCGTCGATCTGGCGTTCCAGCGCGTCCCGGAGGGCGTTCCCGGCGCTGCTCGGACGGGCGTCGATGTTGACCACCACCGGCAGGCGGGCCGGCGAGAAGACCGTCGCGGCAAGCCGCGGCGCGAGGCCGGCGCGCGCCGGGCCCATGAGCGCGCAGTGGAAAGGAGCGGAGACCGGCAAGGGCAGGGCACGCTTCGCTCCGCGCTCTCTGGCGAGCGCCATGGCACGCTCGACTGCCGCCTTGTGGCCGGCGATCACCGTCTGATCCGGCGAATTGTAGTTGGCGACGGAGCAGATCTCCCCGGCGGCCCCGTCTGGAGCGCTGGCGGCATCGGCGGCCACGGCGCGGACCGCGTCGGAGTCGAGCCCGAGGATCGCCGCCATCGCGCCGACGCCGACCGGAACGGCCTCCTGCATGAGCTCGCCGCGCCGCCGAACCAGGCGGACGGCATCGGCCAGGGTGAGCACCCCTGCAGCGACCAGCGCCGAGTACTCACCCAGGCTGTGTCCGGCGACGGCGTCGGGCACGAGACCGTGGCCGGCGAGCACCCGTTCGATCGCCACCGACGCGGTGAGAATCGCCGGCTGGGTGTTCGCGGTCAGCTGCAGTTGCGAGTCGGGACCCTCCCAGCAGAGCGCCGCGACATCGAAGCCGAGCGCTTCCGACGCTTCGTCGAAGACGGCGAGGGCGGCCGGAAAGGCCTCGGCCCACGCCCTGCCCATGCCGATCTTCTGCGAACCCTGTCCGGGAAAAAGAAACGCGGTCTTCGGTTGCAAGCAGTCTCTCCCGTCCGCAGTCAGCTCGCGGCGTTGGCGATCGGGGCCGGAGGCGCTGCGCCGGCTGCGGCGGCCAGGCGGGCCTCCGCGGCGTGCAACTCTTCGACCTTGTCGCGGATCTTGACGTGCAGCTCGGCGACGCCGAACTCGACCGCGCGCTGGATGGAGCTGCGGATCGCCTTGGCGTTCGAGCGTCCGTGCGCGATGAAGCAGCCGCCGGCGACGCCCAGGAGCGGCACGGCGCCATATTCGGCGTAGTCCGTGCGGCGTTTGAAAGCCAGGAACGCCGGGCGCGCCAGCCAGCCGCCGAAACGGGTGCGCGCCGTCCGCTGCAGCTCTTCGCGCATCATGGAGACGATCAGTTCCGCCATCGACTCGGCCGACTTCAGCAGCACGTTGCCGACGAATCCGTCGCAGACGACGACATCCGCCTCGCCGTTGAAGACATCGCGGCCCTCGACGTTGCCGATGAAGTTGAGACCCGTCGCCTTGAGCGACCGGAAGACCTCGCGGGTGAGGCCCGAGCCCTTGGCCTCCTCTTCGCCGATCGACAGCAGCCCGATCCGCGGCGTGGTGATGCCGATGACCTCCTGGGCATAGAAGTGGCCCATGACGGCGAACTGGCGCAGGTGCTCCGGCCGCGAGTCGACGTTCGCGCCGACATCGAGCACGACCGTCCTGCCGCGCGGGTTCGGGAAAACCGCTGCGAGCGCCGGCCGGTCCACTCCCGGGAGGGCTCCCAGGAAGAGCTTGGCCGCCACCATCGCGGCGCCCGTGTTGCCGGCACTGACCATGGCCTGGGCCTTCCCTTCACGCACCAGATCGGCGCAGACGACCAGCGAGGAGCGGCGCTTCTTGCGCACCACCGTCGGCGGGTCGTCCATCTCGATCCGTTCGTCGGCGTGGACGATCTCGATGCGGCCGCGGCCGGCGCCGAGCGTACCCAGGCGCTGGAGCTCACGCTCCAGCCGCTGGCTGTCGCCCACGAGGAGGATCGAAACGCCGTCCTTCGCTGCGCTTTCGAACGCTCCGCGCACCGCGGCGCGCGGCGCGAAGTCGCCTCCCATCGCGTCGACGGCGATGCGCATCTAGGTACTGGAGCTCGGTGGGACCTTAAGTGCGGGCCTGAACGTCGACCACGTCGCGTCCGCGATAGGTGCCGCAGGACGGGCAGACGCGATGCGGGAGCTTGCGCTCGCCGCACGTCGCACAGAGCGACGAAGCCGGCAGGGTGAGTGCGTCATGGGCGCGGCGCTTGTCGCGGCGGGCCTTGGAGTGGCGTCGTTTCGGATTCGGCATCTTCGCTTCCCCTGTTCAGATTTCTCTTCGGTCTATCAGTTACCGCTCGCGGAGCCGCGGTATCGGTGAAGTCAGCCGGCTCCGCCGGCTCGCGGTTCCTTCAAAATGGCGAGCGCCGCCCATCGCGGATCCACCCTCTCGAGCACACAGCTGCAGCGCCCGTCGTTCCAGTCCTGCCCGCACTGCGGACACAATCCTGCGCAATCCTCGCGGCAGAGCGGTTTCATCGGCAGGCTCAACTCTACCTGCTCGACGATCAGCGGGCGGCTCTCGAAGATGCCCCCCTCCACTTCGACCAGCCCGAGCTCCTGCGCCTCCAACTGCTCGTCCTCCGTCGCCTCGCGTTTGCGCGAGCGCTCCACGAGGACCAGATCGATCCGGCTCTCCACCGGCTGCTGCACCGGTCTCAGACAGCGGTTGCAGGCCACCGTCTGTTCGTACTTCAGGTCGGCGTGGAGCAGAAAATCCGGCGCCGTGAATGTCAGGCTGCCCTGGCAACGGATCGGGCTGATGTCGAGCAGCTCCAGATCGTGCCTTTCTTCCGCTTTGAGCTCGGTCGACTCCTGCCAGAAGAAGGGTTCGTAGCGGGCAGCATCCAGGCGGATCATCATCCCTCGTGCCCCCCAGAAAGCCGACGAAGACTAGCGGATTGAAGGCCCTTCGTCAATTTCTCCGTCCTCGGAAGGGGACAATGCCTCCCTTTCCGCTTCGGGGCCCGAAAACTGCGAGCAGAGCTTCACCCGCACTCCGTCCGGCTCGTGCCAGAGCTCGAAGGCGATCGCCGCACAGTCGTGGAAGGGCGCGAGGAGGCGCGCCGTGGCGGCGAGCCGCTCCAGCTCTGCCGGCGGGATCAGAGGCAACTTCTCGAGGTTCCGGACGAGGAGGCCGAGGGTCCGTGCGCTCGCCGCCGGCACGATCCGGCCGGCCCTGCCCAACCAGGCTCCCCGCCCGCCGGGGCGCGGCAGGTGGCGCTCGAACCAGGGCACCATCAGCAGGGCATCGCGGCGCGCGCTCTTCTGGGTGCCGCGAACCGACCAGCCGAGGCGATACGCCGGTTCACCGGCGCCGATGAGCTCGAGGATCGACTCCCCCGGCAGTTTGTAGCTTCGACCACCGCCGCGCTGCAGCACGGCGACGCGGGGTATCGCCCCCTCCGCCGCCTCCCAGAGGAGAAAGAGCCCCGGGCCGCCCACCGGCCCCCTGTCGGCGGAGCTCACCCAGAGTGCGACACCCGGGAAAGTCCAGTCCGCGGCCGCCTGCGCGCCCTCTGGCAGGGCCCCCGAGCGCATCTCGAGGCCGTCCGGACCGCGGGCGAGGACATACCGCCCCGCCGGCAAGGGCCCGAGCCCGGCGCGAAGCCTCATGTGCGCGATCGCCTCCGGCTCGCCCTCGCCGCCCTGCGGAGAACGGGGCTCCGGCAGGGCGGTTCCCGCCGGCAGTCCGCTCGCGACGATCCAGAGCGAGCCCTGCCACCGCACCTCGAACGCCTTGCCGCCCGACTCCACCCGACCGCCGGCCAGCCAGGGGTTGCCGGCCAGCCAGCCGGCCAAGCGGGCGACCCACCCGA
>JAGPDF010000068.1:15127-26685 GCA_018057705.1 Thermoanaerobaculia bacterium
CCGCTCGCGACGATCCAGAGCGAGCCCTGCCACCGCACCTCGAACGCCTTGCCGCCCGACTCCACCCGACCGCCGGCCAGCCAGGGGTTGCCGGCCAGCCAGCCGGCCAAGCGGGCGACCCACCCGATGCCGGGCTCGATCCTCGCGACCCCCAGGAGGCTCTCGCCGGAGCCGCTCCAGGCCACGGCCATCTCGCGCGCCGGCGGCAGCGCGAATGGCCCGAACCGCGGCAGCCTGGGGCGAGCGATCTCCGTCGAGCGGGCGAGCTCGGCCAGATAGAGGTCGAGGTCGCCGACGCGCTCGTCGAGCACCCCGAGATTCTGATGCGGCGAAGCGAGCCAGACCACCTTCTCGAACGCGGAATCGGCGTCGAGGAGCGCCGCGAGCTCGGGCGACGGCACGCCGGCGCGTTCGCGGGGTGAAAAGTAGTGCCGATAGTGCGCCCCCGCGGCCAGGACCAGGGCCCCGGCGACGAGCAGCCAGAGTACCCGCCGGGCGACCCGGCGCCGCTCGCCGGCGGGCGCAGTTGCCGCGGCAGAAGGATCCGGCCGGCCGGGCTGGGCCGGGGGTAACGACCCGTTCAAGGGCGTTCTCCGGGCGGGAGCTCGGGCCCCATGAGCTCGTTCAGCTGCGCGGCGAGCAGCGCGAGCACTTCCTCGTCACCCTCCCCCACCCCGAGATCCGCGAGCTCGCCGCCGATCACGCCGAGCAGCGCCGGCCTGGGGTCCGATGCCGTGAAAGGCGCCAGCGGCGGCACCGCGACGAACCTCGGCGGATCCGAGGCGGCCGCCTGTTCGAGGAGCTCGAGGCAGGCCGCAGCCGCCGCTTCCGCTCCATGGTGAGCCACCGCCCAGGCGTGCGCCTGCGCGCCGAGGGCCGCGACGAGCGCCGGGCGCGCGGCGAGCGCCCGAAGATAGGCGACCAGGGTCCCCTCCTCGAAGCCGTCGAGCGGCAACTGCAGGCAGGCGCCTTCGGGCACCTCCGCGAAGGCGCCAATCTGGTTGACGACCGTGGGACGGCCGAAGGCGAGGAGACGAACGAACGAGGCCGACGTCTCACCGCCGGTCGGATGCCGCAGGTTGAGCGCCACGTCGCAGGTCCGCATCCAGTCGTCGAACACCGCCTCCTCGGCCCGGCCGACGACGGCGACGCCGGCGGAGCCGAAGCGCGCCAGCGCAGCCTCGAAGTCGTAGTGCGGCGAGCACTCCCCGACGATCACGAAACGGGCGTCGGGCCGGCTCTCCCGCAGGCGGGCGAACGCCGGCAAGGCGACCTCCAGCCGCTTGTGCGGCGTCACGAAGCCGAACGAAGCGACGACGAAGGCGTCCGGGTCGAGGCCGAACCGGGCCTTGAGCGCGCGCTGCTCCGCTGCGGTCGGCGGCAGGAGGCGCTCGGTGTCTACCGGCATCGGCAGCTTGCCGACGTGGGCGAGCGGCCGGCTGGCGAGCACCCGCTGGCGGGCGAACTCGTTGTGCACGATGACCGCGCGACTGCGGTCGACCAGGCGCTCGAAGAGCGGGTAGTTCCAGGTATCGACCGGATAGTGGGTGTCGAGCAACCGGCGCGCCGCCATCTCGCCGCTGCGCCCGGCGGCGTAGCGCATCTCCTCGACGTAGCCCGCGGCGTCGCCCCTGGCGAGCGTCAGCCCGCGTACCAGATGGTGCAGCATGAACTCGTGCAGGACCACGACTCCGGGCAGCTCGAGCGCCAGCCGGAAGCTCTCGGCATGATGCGGCGCGCTGTTGCCGATCTGGTAGACGATGAGGTCGTAGCGGCCGGCCGCGGCCGGGAGCTCGCCGGCCGGTCGGCAGCGCCAGCGCCTCGCGATCTCCTCCGCCGGCGCCCGGTCGCCGTCGAAGAAGAGCTCGAGCTCGTGGCGGTCGGAGATTCGCGAGAGCAGCGCGAGGCTGTAGTCGGCGATTCCCGACGACGCCGGCGGCAGCGGACTCACCCAGGCGATGCGCACGCTTTCGCCTCAGGCGAGCGGCGCGAGCAGCCGCTCGACGACGCCGTCCCAGTGGATTGCCGCGACCGTCGCTGCCCCGGCGAGCCCGAGACGGCGCGCCAGCGCGCGGTCGCCAGCCAGGCGGTCGATCCGGGCGCCCATCTCGCGGTGGGCGCCGGGCGGGGAGACGAAGCCGTTCACGCCGTCGCTCACGAACTCGAGCACGCCGCCACTGTCGCTCGTCGTCAGCACCGGCCGCCCCGACAGGAACGCCTCCACGGTGACATAGCCGTAGTCCTCGTCGAACGGGGCGTAGAAGACCGCAAGGGCCGCGGAGTAGAGCTCGATCAGGCGCTCGTCGGTGATCCGCCCCGGCAGCTCCACCCGCCCGGCGATGCCGAGCTCCCGGGCCAGCGAGAGGAGACGGTCGCGGTCGGGACCGTCGCCGGCGATGATGCAGCGCACCGGCGATTTCGCCGCGGCCACGGCGCGCAGCAGCAGGTCGAATCGCTTCATCGGATCGAGTCTGCCGACCGAGAAGAGGTAGTCGCCATGGTCGGCCGAGCGGTAGCGGCCGCCGAGCGCCGGCGGCGGGTAGAGCGGCTCGGCCTCGAGGCGGTTGAAGCGCTGCAGGCGCTCGGCGGTATTGCGCGAGATCGAGAAGCGCGCTCGCGCTTCGCCCAGGGCGCGCTGGTCGAACTGGCGCAGCATCTTCTCGGTCTCGGCGTCCTCGGTGCGTTCGCCGAAGTCGCTGAAGCGCGTTCCCTTGAGGTCGTAGATCTGGCGGAACTGGTGAATGAGCCAGACCACCTTGCGCGGGTGCCGCACGAGGTAGGAGGGGAACCGGGTCGCGATCACCAGGTCGATGGGCTCGCCGGCGGCGCTCGTCAGGTCGACCATCCGCCAGGCGAGGGCGCTCTGCAGAATGTTCAACCGGGACGACCAGTTGAACGGCAGACTGACGATCTCGGCCTGGTGACCGCGACGGACGAGCTCGTCGCGCAGGCTTTCGTAGAGGACCTCGGCACCGCCCCGGATGAAAGGAATCTGCGCTGCGCAGATGGCGATCCGGGCACTCACCCGGCGGCGCTCCCGGTCGCCCCGGGCGCCGGACCGGCGGAGGCATCCTGGGCGGGCTCCGGATGCGGCCCGGCCGGAGGCAGGAGTGCCTGCTCCAGGCGCTGCAACTGCTGCTCCATCCGGGAGCTATCTTCCGCCGCCCGCTTCTGGCGTTGTGCCACCTCGGAGAGCAGCCGGCTGGCGCTCTGGTTGAAGCTGTTCTGCTGCTGCAGGACCGCGCGCGCGTGCCACTTGAGGAACAGGTGGTAGAAGGCCTTGCGGACGAACACCAGGATGCGGCCGTAGACCGGGCGCGGCGACACTGGCTGCGGCTCCTGAACGAATTCGTGGCGTTGCAGCTCGAGCAGCAGGCCGTGCAGCTCGTCGGCGCCCGTGCGGATCGTCGCCGCCTCGCCCTGACGCTGGCGCACGGCAGCACGCAATCCGGCGATCGTCGCCGCGAGGCGCGCCTGCTCCGCGCCGCCGGCGGAATCAGGCGGATGGGCCGGGTCGGGGGATGCGGGCGGAGTGAGCATCGTTTCGCGGGCCAGAACTTTAGCACTCGCTCCGCGCACCCAACGGCGGCGAGTGCGCTGTCGTAGACTGGAGCGTCCGCGCAGCGCCCGCCCGCGGGCGCTGCCGACTTCGAGGAGAGCCTTCCATCGCCCCTTTCCGGAAGCCGCACCCGCGCAGATGCAACCGAGGCGGCAGATGAAGGCTCGTCCACGGATCGGCGTCGACCTGCGGGCGCTGGTCCCGCGTCCCACCGGCATCGGCGTCTATACCGAAGCGCTCCTCCGCGAGCTGCTGGAGCGCCGGGAGTTCGACCTCGTCGGACTGTCGCATGCCCCCCTGCACGAGTCGGTGGAGCTCTCGGGCCGCGACCTCGAGATCGAGGTCCACGGCGCGCCGCTCGGCGTACTCTGGCAGCAGCAGTACCTGCCGCGGCGCCTGGCGCAGGGGGACATCGACCTCTTCTGGTCGCCGCTCCTGACGCTGCCGGGGCGCCTGCCGGTGCCCGGCGTGGTGACGATTCACGACCTCGCGGTGCTGCACCATCCCGAGACCCTGACCTGGCGCGTGCGCTTGAGCCTCCTGCCGTTCCTGGACAGCACCGTGAGACTGGCGACGGGCATCCTCACCGTGTCGCATTCCGTGGCCGGCGAAATCGCCCGGCAGTGGCCCGAGGCGGCGGCGCGCCTCGCAGTGGCCTGGAACGGCGTCGCGCCGGAGTGGAGGCCGGCGTCCGAGAGCGAGCTCGCCGCCAGCCGCCGGCGCCTCGACCTGCCGGAGCGTTTCGTTCTCTTCGCCGGAACGATCGAGCCACGCAAGAATCTCGATCTGCTCCTCGACGCCTGGCAGGCGCTGCGGCAGAGCAACGACTCGACTCCGCCACTGCTGGTCGCTGGCCCCGATGGCTGGGGCTCGCGCTCCACCCACCAGCGGATGGAGCGGCTCGCGCCGCTGGGCCTCCGCCGGCTCGGACATCTCGAGCGCGCCGATCTCATCGCTGTGCTCCAGGCCGCCACGGTCTTCGTCTTCCCGTCGCTCTACGAAGGGTTCGGGCTGCCCGCCGCCGAAGCGATGGCCTGCGGCGTCCCGGTCATGGTCTCGAACAGTTCGAGCCTTCCCGAGGTCGTCGGCGCGGCCGGGCGGCTGTTCGACCCCGACGATCCCGCCGACCTCGCGGGCGGCCTCCGGGATTGGCTCGACTCGCCGGCGGTGCTCGCCGCGGCCCGGGAGCGCGGGCTCGATCGCGCCCGGGAGCTCACCTGGCAGCGCTCGGCGGAGGTGCATTCGCGGGTCTTCCGCGAAGCTCTCCGGGACCCTTCCAGGGCCCACCCGGAGGAGGCGTGAGCGTTCCGATGATCGCGATCGACGCCCGCAAGCTCGCCGACTTCGGCATCGGCACCTATCTGCGCGGCCTGCTGGGGGCGATTGCCCGGCTCGACACCGGGTCGCGCTACCTGCTGATGGCGCCGGCAGCGGCCCGTGAGCTCCTCCCCGGCCTGCCCGCGAACTTCACCTGGATCGAAGAGAACGCTCCCGGCTACTCGCTGCGGGAACAGTGGTCGATCGGCCGGCACCTCGCCCGCCATCGCCCCGATCTCTTCCACAGCCCGCACTACGTTCTGCCGATCCGCACCCCCACGCGGGTGGTGGTGACCATCCACGACCTCATCCACCTGCTCTTCCCCGAGTTCCTGCCCAACCCGGCGGCCAAGGTCTACGCGCGCCTGCTGCTGCGGCGGGCGGTCCACCGGGCGGACCGGATTCTCACCGTGTCGGCGGCGACTGCGTCCGATCTCGTGCAGCACCTGGGCGTCGACCGGCAACGCATCGAGGTCACCTGGAACGGCGTCGATGACGCCTTCCGCCGCCAGCTCGAGACTCCGGAGCTCGACCGCGCGCTCGCCGCGCTCGGCCTCGCGGCCGGCTACTACCTCTTTCTCGGCAATCCGAAGCCGCACAAGAACCTCGAACGGGTCGTCCGCGCCTTCGCCCGGCTGCCCCACGACGAGCGTCGTCTGGTCATCGGCGGCGTCCCCGAGGCAGGCGTGGAGGAGGCCGGACTGCGCCGGTGGTCCCGCGAGCTCGCCCTGGGCGACCGCCTGGTCGTCCTTGGCCGCCTGCCTCCCGACCGTCTTCCGGCGCTCCTCCAGGGGGCCGTGGCGCTGGTCTTCCCGTCGCTCTACGAAGGCTTCGGCCTGCCACTCGCCGAGGCGATGGCGATGGGGACGCCGGTCGTGGCCTCGACGACGCCCGCTCTGGTGGAGATCGCCGGCGGCGCGGCCGAGCTCGTGGACCCGCAGGACACGAGTGCCATCGCCGCCGCCATGGCGAAATTGGCCGGCGATCCGCAGCGCCGCCGGGAGCTCGCCGAGGCCGGCCTGAGACGCGCCCGCGCCTTCCGCTGGGAGGCGACCGCCTCACGGACCCTCGAGGTCTACCGCCAGGTGATCGCCGGAGACACCGCGCGTCCCCGAATCGACGGGATCGGCAGGAGGAGCGCATGAGCGCGGGCATCGGCCTGGTGCACGACTGGCTCACCGGCCAGCGCGGCGGGGAGCACGTTCTGGCGGCGATCGCCCGTCTCGCCCCGAAGGCGCCGATCTACACGCTGTTCCATCTCCCCGGGACGGTCTCGGCGGAGATCGAGGCGCATCCGATCGTCACCAGCTTCCTGCAGCGCGCGCCCCTGCTCGCGAGCCACTACCGCCACTATCTGCCGCTCTTTCCGGCGGCGATGCGGTCGCTCGATACGTCCGCTCACCGACTGCTCATCTCGTCGAGCCATTGCGTGGCCAAAGGGGCCCGCCGGGCCCCCGGCGGCTTCCACGCCTGCTACTGCCATACCCCGATGCGCTACGCCTGGGACCAGCGCCGGGCCTATTTCCCGGCTCCGAGCGGCCCCGCCGGCTGGTTGCGTGAACGCATCCTCGACCGGCTGCAGGCCTGGGACGTCGCCACCGCCGGCCGGGTCGACCTCTACCTCGCCAACTCGACCTTCGTCGCCGGACGGATCCGCCGGTACTACGGCCGAAGCTCGGAGGTCCTCCCGCCCCCCGTCGACACCGCCTTCTTCCGTCCGGGGACCGAGCCGCACGAGGCGTTCGTTCTGATGGTCGCTGCCCTGGCGCCCTACAAAAAAGTGGATATTGCGATCGCCGCCTGCCGTCGGGCCGGAGTGCCGCTGGTCGTGGTGGGCGACGGTCCCGAGCGCCAGCGGCTGGTGCAGGCCGGCGGCTCGACAACGCATTTCGCGGGCCGGGTCGGCCCGGAGGAGCTCCGCCGCCTCTACGCAACCGCCCGCTGCTATCTCCAAACGGGGATTGAGGATTTCGGGATCGCAACGGTCGAGGCGCTGGCCTGCGGCACGCCGGTCCTGGCGCTCGGCGAGGGCGGCGTCCTCGACATCGTGGAGAGCGGCCGCCACGGGCTTCTGGTCGACGATCCGGGCGTCGAATCCCTGGCGGCCGGAATTGACAAAATCCAGCAGATGAAGTTCAATCCGATGGACCTTCGAAGCCGGGCGGAGGAGTTTTCCGCCGAGCGGTTCACGACCCGCCTGAAGAGGTACCTGCACCCCTTCCGGCCCGAAACCGAGGGAGAGTCCAGTTGATCCATCAACGATTTCGAATCGCCGCGGCGGCGCACCTCTTCGGCGACCTCGTGGCCACGGCGCTCGCCTTCTTCGGCGCCTGGGCCCTGCGTTTCGAGCTCGAAGTCGTCCCGCTGACGAAGACCGCGCCGGACCTGTGGCGCTATCTCGAGCTCCTGCCGGTCGCGCTGGTGCTCTTTCCGGTCGTGTTCTATTTCCACGGCCTCTACCGCCAGCGCCTCTATCGCGCGCGCGTCGACGAGACCGTCTCCGTGCTGCTGGCGGTCATTCTCGGCACGGTCCTGCTTTCCGGCATCACCTCCTGGTACCGGCCGGCGCTCGCCCCCGGCAGCATCGAGTACTTCACCTACAGCCGCGCCTTCCTCGCCCTCTTCGCCGCGCTCGAGCTCGTTTCGGTCGTCACTCTGCGAGTGGCGATCCGCGGTCTGCTGCGCAGCGCGAGCCTGCACGCCGGCAACCTCCAGCGGATCCTGGTGGTCGGCGCCGGCGAGCTCGGCACCGACATCGCCGCCAAGCTCGTCGCCCACCGCGATTTCGGCGTCGAGGTGATCGGTTTCCTCGACGACGATCCGGCGAAGCGGAACCTGCGCCCGGCCGGCCTGCCGGTGCTCGGCGAGACTGCGGAGCTCCAGCGCGTCATCGACGAGAACCGCATCGATCAGGTCTTCATCGCCCTGCCGCTCGAGGCGCACAAGAAGATGATGCAGGTGCTGCACACCGTCGGCAGCGAGTGCGTCGAGGTCAAGCTGGTGCCGGATATCCTCCAGTACGCCACGATCAAGGCGACGCTCGAGGAGCTCGACGGCACGCCGATCATCAATCTCTCGCAGGTGCCGCTCCAGGGCTGGCACAGCCTGGTGAAGCGGGTGCTGGACCTCGTCTTTTCGGCCGCCGGCATCGTCGTGCTGCTGCCGTTCCTGCCCTTCGTGGCGCTCGCCATCTGGCTCGAGGACCGCGGACCGATCTTCTACAGCCAGGAGCGCATGGGGCTCGACGGCCGGCCGTTCATGATCTGGAAATTGCGCTCGATGCGGCGCAACGCCGAGGCCAGCACCGGTCCGGTCTGGGCGGTCGAAGACGATCCGCGCCGCACCCGCTTCGGCTCGTTCATCCGCCGATGGTCGATCGACGAGCTGCCGCAGCTCTGGAACGTTCTGGTCGGCGACATGTCGCTGGTCGGCCCGCGCCCCGAGCGCCCGACCTTCGTCGCCGAGTTCCGCAAACACCTGCCACAGTACATGGTCCGCCATCGCGTGAAGTCGGGCATTACCGGCTGGGCGCAGGTTCACGGCTGGCGCGGCAACACCTCGATCCGCAAGCGCCTGGAGTTCGACCTCTATTACATCGAGAACTGGTCGCTCGGGCTCGACTTCAAGATCCTCTGGATGACGTTGCGGCACGGCCTGCGACTGAACGCGCATTGAATCGTTCCCATCTCTTCGCGCTGGCGGGAGTCGCTGTCCTCGCTCTCGGCGGGGCCGGGTGTGCCCCGTCCGACCCCTCGGCCCGCTCCGGCGGCAGCTCTCCGGAGACCGCGGCAGCCGGGGCGTCGGGGGGAGCGGCCGTCACGGATCCTGCGAGCTTCTTGCCCACGGGCTCGCAACGGCCGCCCAACATCCTGCTCGTCACCGTCGACACCCTGCGCGCCGACCACCTCTCGGCATGGGGCTACAAGCGTGCGACGTCGCCGAACATCGACCGTTTGGCGAGCGAGGGTGTGCGCTTCGACCAGGCGCAGACGCAATGGCCGAAGACCGGGCCGTCGTTCACGTCGATCTTCACCTCGACCTACCCGAAGGACAACGGCATCGTCCGCCAGATCGGCATTCCCGTTCCGTGCACCTTCACCATGCTCGCCGAGGCGCTGCAGCGCGCCGGCTACAGCACCCACGCCGTGGTCGCGAACGGCGCGGTCGGGCGAGAGTTCTACTTCGACCAGGGCTTCGATACCTTCCTCGAGTCGTGGAAGCTGCCGCCGCCAGGCGATGAGGCAGACCCCAACGGAGCCGAGAACGTCACCCGCCTGGCGCTCGCCGCGGCGGCCAAGATGGACCCTGCGAAACCGTACTTTCTCTGGGTGCACTATCTCGATCCGCACGCGCCCTACATTCCGCCGGTCGCCTTCCAGTCGCGCTTTCAGAACGATGAGCATTTCGACGGCAGCTTCGAGATCCCGGTCTCGGGGAAGCACAAGCAGGAGCTCGCCGGCATCGGCAAAGGCCAGGTCTTGAACGGCGACAAGCGGCTGGCGTTCTACGTCGCGCGCTACGACGCCGAGATCTCCTACGTCGACCAGGAGATCGGCCGGCTGCTCGCCGAGATGGGACAGCAGAAGCGGCTCGACGACACCCTGACCGCCTTCACCTCCGACCATGGCGAGTCGCTGGGCGAGCACGGCTACTACTTCAACCACGGCCGCTTCGGCTTCCAGACCTGCCTGCACGTGCCGCTCATTCTGCACTGGCCCGGCCGGCTGAAGCCGGCAGTGGACGAGGCCCCGGTGCAGCTGCTCCACCTCGCGCCGACGCTGCTCGCAGCCGCCGGCGTGGACCTCCCCGAAGGCCGCTGGAAGCAGGGCCAAAGCCTCTGGCCGCGCATCGCCAATCCTCCGGACACGGAGTCGGCAGCCGGCATCCTGAGTTTCTCCGAGGCGGGCACCTCCTCCAACCGCAGCTGGATCCGGATCGTGCGCAACCAACGCTTCGTCCTGCAGTTCGCCCCGCACAAGCTGGAGCAGAACTGGATCAGCGGCGAGGCCAGGCCGTGGGCGCTCTTCGATCTCGCGAACGACCCGGGCGAGACGAAGAACGTCGTCGACCTCCACCCCGCCGAAGTCGAGCGCCTGCAGGAGGCGATCGGCAAATGGTGGCGCGCCCCGACCTACGACTGCGCGACCGACACCGCCACCTGCGACGACACGCGCGAAGTCGACAAAGAGACCACCGAGCTCCTGAAGTCGCTCGGCTACCTGTAGCCCCGAGACTCTCGCAGCGCGTCGGCACGGCGCTGCGGTCCCGGAGAATTCTCTCGCCAGGCTTCTCCGACTCCCCTATAGTCCCACCGGTGATTCCGAAGATCGAACGTATCTCGGTAGCGCTCGCCGCCTGCGGCGCAGCAGCTCTGGCACTGTTCGTCGGCCTGCGCGGGCTCGGAGCGGGGCCGTGGCTCGCCGCCGCCCTCGCCCTGTCGATCGCCGGGGGCGGCGGCTTCGCGCTCGCCCGCAGGCTGCCCGCGGATCTCGACGGGATTCTGCGCACCCATCGCTGGTGGTGCGTCGCCTGGCTGCTGGTCGCGCTGCTCGCGCTCGGGCAGACGGCGCGGATGTCGGCCTTCATGCTCGATCCCGCCGAAAAGCAGCAGTCGCTCTTTCCCGACGACCCCTGGTACGTCGCGCACTGCTGCCTCACCGCCTACTCCGAGGCAGCGCGCCTGGCCACCGAAGGCAGCCCCAACATCTTCACACCGGAGCTCTACTTCGACCGCAAGCTCGGCAGCTTCAATGTCGATGCTTACCACTATCCGCCGACCTTCCTCATGCTCCCGCTCGCTCTCCGCACGCTGGCCGGGGCGGACTTCGTGCATCAGCGGATGCTCTGGTTCGGGATCTCCGCTTTGGTCCTGCTGCTGGCGATGGCCGCGGCGGCCGCGGCGCTCGAGCCGCGGGCCCGCCGGCGGGCGATCGCCGTGGCGCCGGCGGTCTGGCTCTCGATTCCAGTTCAGCTCGGCTTCCAGATGTCGAACGTCCAGCTCCTGGTGATCTCGATTTCGGTGCTGGCATGGGCTGCCTTCCGGCGCTTCCGGCCGCTGGGCGGAGCGCTCCTCGCTCTCGCCATCGTCTGCAAGATCTTCCCCGGCATTCTCGGTCTCGATCTCCTCCTGCGGCGCCGCTGGCGGGACGTCCTCTCCACCGCCGCCTTCGGTCTCGTTTTCTGCGCCGGAATCTACGCCGTCGTCGGGCCGGAACCGTTCCGCGCCTTCGTCGAATTCGAGGTGCCGCGGCTGTCGAGCGGTGAAGCGTTCGCGCGTCCGTTCTCGCGCGCCTTCGCGGTGGCGCACAACATGTCGCCGTTCGGCGCCGCCCTCAAGCTCGAAAAACTCGGCCTCCCCGGCATGGGCATGGCAGCCGCAAAGGTGTTCTCCTTGATCTACGGCGTCGCGCTCGTGGGACTGGCTATCTGGGCGGCCCGCCGCGGCGCGCTCACGACCGCTGTCGCCAAGGGGTCTTCCGCCACGACCGAGCTCTCCGTCTGGCTGGCCTTGCTCTCGCTCGGCACCCTCGCGAGCCCCTTTGCACCGGCCAACTACGTGCTGGCCTCGGTCGTCTGGCTGGCGGCAGTCGACCGGGAAGACTTCTCGCCTCTCTTCGCCGGAATCGTCTGGCTCGCCACCTCGGCCCCCTTCCTCCTGCAGCGCGACGGCGAGTTCGTGCTG
>JAGPDF010000069.1 GCA_018057705.1 Thermoanaerobaculia bacterium
CGAAGGCGCCGATCTCGCTCGTCGAGAGCTCGCGGTCCTCCTGCTCCGTCAGCAGGCTCTCGGCGGCGTCCACGATCTCTTCGAGCTGGCGCAGCGACACCGGACGCTTCTCGCAGGCCTTCTCGAGGCCCTTGAGGAGCTTGCTGCGGTCGAAATCCTCGCGCGAACCGTCGTTCTTGACCACGCGGTAGGCGATCTCCTCGACCTTCTCGTAGGTCGTGAATCGGCGATGGCAGGCGAGGCATTCACGCCGGCGCCGGATCGTCACGCCTTCGCGGCTCTCGCGCGAGTCGACGACCCGGTCCTGACTCGTTCCGCAGAAGGGGCAGCGCATGCCGCAACTCTAACGCAGGCCGGGCCGGCGGTTCGCGCACCGCGGCGCTCCGCGGATGGTCAGGCGCCTGTCGGAAGGTCGCCTGGCGAGTCCAGGACGTTCCGGACCTTCGTCCTCAGCCCCGCCATCGTGTAGGGCTTGGCGAGGAAGTGAGTGCCATCGTCGAACGGACCCTGGTGCAGGATGGCCTCGTCGGTGTACCCGGAAGTGAAGACGATCTTCAGCTTCGGGAACCGGGCAGAGAGCCGCTTCGCCAGCTCCCGGCCGCCCATTCCCGGCATCACGAGGTCGGTGAGAACGAGGTCGACCGGAGCGGCGTGGTGCTCGAGGCAGGCGAGAGCCGCATCGCCGTTCTCCGCGTCGAGAACCGTGTAACCTGCCCCTTCGAGAAACCGCCTGGCGAGACTGCGCAGCGGAGCCTCGTCTTCGACGATCAGGATCGTCTCGGAGCCTCGCGACGCCGACTCGACCGCAACGGTGGCGGTCGCTGTCAGTGGCCCTGCGGACCGCGGCAGATAGATGTCGAAACAGCTCCCCCGACCGAGCTCGCTCTCCACCCAGATGGAGCCGCCGCTCTGCTTGACGATGCCGTAGACCGTGGAGAGACCGAGCCCGGTACCTGTTCCCGCGCTCTTGGTGGTGAAAAATGGCTCGAAGGCCTGAAGGCGCGTGGACTCGTCCATCCCGATGCCGGTGTCGCTGACCAGCAGCTGAACGTGCGGGCCCGGTCGCGCCGCCGGATGTCCGGCGGCGTAGGCCTCGTCGAGCGTCACGTTCCGGGTTTCGATCGTCAGAGTGCCGCCGCGCGGCATCGCATCGCGCGCGTTGATGGCCAGGTTGATCAGCACCTGCTCTATCTGCACGGGATCGACTCTTACGAAGTCGAGGTCGATCCCGGGAATGAACGCCACGGTGACGTCCTCTCCGAGCAGCCGCTGGAACATGGCGAGCATGTCCGGAAGAAGCGTGTTCAGGCTCAGCACCTTGGGCTGCAGGATCTGCCTGCGGCTGAAGGCCAGGAGTTGCCGCGTCAGTCCGGCGGCCAGCTCTCCGGCTTTGCGCAACTCCTGCAGGTCCGCATACAACGGGTCGTCCTCCGTCCGATTCGTCTGGGCGAGGTCGACCGTCCCGAGAATCACCGTCAGCAGGTTGTTGAAATCGTGGGCGATGCCGCCGGCGAGCCGCCCCACACTCTCCATCTTCTGGGCCTGCAGAAACTGGGCCTCCAACAGCTTTCGCTCGGTGATGTTGTGCGAAACCGTGTAGAAGATGTCCACTTCACCGTCAGCGGCCTTGTGGGCCAGGAGAGCCATCAAGACCGGGATATCGCGACCGTCCCGGTGAAGAAACGCTCCCTCGCCCTCCCATAGGCCGTCGCGAACAGCCGCGGGCAAGAGAATCTCGGCCAGCCGTTGGTTCATCCAAGCCGGATGTACATCGCTGATCTTGAGCCCCCCCAATTCCTCGTCTTCGCCGATTCCGCACATCTTCCGGCCGTACTTGTTGATGTACTGGATCTGCGTGGTTTTCGCATCGGCGAAGCCAATAAAGTCCGGGCTGGCCTCGACGAGGGCAGCCAGTCGCTCGCGTTGCGCCTCCGCCCGATGGAGCTCCTTCCTCTCCTCGACCTCGAGCAGAGCCCGCCGCACCGCCGCACCCAGACGGGAGAGCCGGTCCTTGAGTACGTAATCCGTGGCGCCGTGGTGAAGGCCCTCCACCGCAATCTCCTCGCCCAGGGTGCCGGAGACGAGAATGAAGGGCACACCGGGAAACTCCCTGTGAGCAAGTGTCAAAGCTGACATGCCGTCGTAGCTGGGGAGGCTGTAGTCGGCGAGAATCAGGTCCGGCCGAAACTCGAGGAGCTGCTTGCGGAAGTCCGCTTCGGTCTCGACACGCAGCGCCGCGAACTCGATCCCCTCCTTCCGCACTTCGCGCAGCATCAGCTCCGCGTCGGCCGGCCGGTCCTCCAGGATGAGAATGCGAAGCACTTCGCTCATCATCGGCGCCTCCGGTTCAGTCTTTCGCGACCGGCGTGGGCGGTTGATTCAACAACAGCCAATACAGGCCCAGGTGGGCCACCGCTTCGGAGAAGTTCTCGAACTCCACCGGCTTGACGATGTAGCTGTTCACGCCCAGGCGATAAGTCTCCACGATGTCCTGCTCTTCGCGCGACGAGGTCAACACCACCACCGGGATCTGCCGGGTTCGATCGTCGCCCTTGAGCCGGCGCAAGACTTCCAGCCCGTCGACTTTGGGCAGCTTGAGGTCGAGCATGATTACTTTCGGAGTATGGTTGATTCGCTGTGACGCGCCCGTGAGCGCGCCGAAGATGAACTCCAGCGCCTCTGCGCCGTCCTTGACCCACACGACATGGTTGGCCAGGTTGCGCTTCTTGAGCGCCCGCAAGGCCAACTCCCCATCGTGCAGGTTGTCTTCCACCAGCAGGATTTCGACCCCGTTTGCGTTGCTCATGATTCTTCCCTCATGTCAGGCAGTGAGAAGTAGAAGGTCGCGCCTTCGTCGACTTTGCCATCGGCCCAGACGCGCCCGCCGTGGCGGTGGACGACGCGTTGGACCAGGGCCAGCCCCACGCCGGTGCCTTCGAACTCCTCTGTGGAGTGCAACCGTTGAAAGACCCCGAACAGCTTGTGGGCATATCTCATGTCGAATCCGACGCCGTTGTCCTTGACGTAGTAGACGGCCTGCCCATCTTCCAGGCGGCTTCCGATCTCGATCACCGCGGGGTTTCGAGGTTTGGTGAACTTGATGGCGTTGGAGAGCAGATTTCCCAATGCCACGCGAATCATGGCCGGGTCGCCGTGGGCCGGCGGGAGCGGTTGCAGTTCCAGGCGGAAGACTCGTTGCGGGGCGTGGCCCGCCTGTTCGTCGAAGACGGCTCGAGCCATGGCTGCCATGTCGATGTCCGAAGCCTCCAGTTTCCGGCGGCTCAGCTGCGAGAAGGCGAGCAGATCGTCAATCAGTTGTCCCATGCGCCGGGTTTCGCCGGAGATGACGCCGAGCAGGCGGCGGCCTTCGGGGTCGAGACGGCTCTCGTAGTCCTCCAGCAGGATGCGGCCATAGCCATCGATCGCCCGCAGCGGTGCGCGCAAATCGTGCGACACGGAGTAGCTGAACGCCTCCAGTTCCTTGTTGGCCGTTTCGAGCTCGGCGGTCTTTCGCACCAGGGCTGCCTCGGCTTCCTCCCGCTTGCGTTCGCTTCGCCACGCCGAAAGGAGACTTGCACACGCCTGCACGACAGGCTCGAGATGGGCGATCAATTCCTCCGAGTAGCCACCGGGGCGGTTGGCGAGGCCGATGACCCCCACGAACCGGTTGTTCGAATGGAGGGGGAGGCCGAGGAAGGCGTTGAGCGCCGGATGACCGGGCGGAACACCTCCACGGCGTGGATCGCTCGGCGCGTTGTTGGCGATCACTGGCTTCCCTGTAGCCATCACCGCGCCAAAGAGCGATTCCAACTTCGTGAAGCTCAGCTCGCCGGAGACAAATTGCGCATACATCTGTCGCGTCTGCTCGTTCCAGGAGATGTCCGTAATGGCTCTTGCGGTCAGATAGGGCTTGCCGTCCGGGGTGTAGAACATCTCGTCGATGAAACCGTATTCGCTCCCGGTCAAGTCGAGCAGGCTGTCGAGCAAATCATCGAACATGTCTTGTGAAGCATCGGCTGCGATGAATTGCGCCTGCGAACGATAGATGACCTCGATGAGCGAACGGTTGGCCCGCAGGTCAGCGTTAGCCGTTTCGAGTTGTGCCGTGCGCTCATGCACGCGCTGCTCCAGTTCCGCGTTGAGGCTGCGGACCTCCTCCTCCGCGTGTTTCTGCGCGGTAATGTCCTGAAAGAAGCCCAGCACTGTGCGGCGGGTCGGATCGGCCCTGCCAATCGAATGGACGTAGCGCCGGTTGCCCTTGGCGGTGACGATCTCCAGTTCCACGTCAAAAGGCTCGCCCTGCTCGATCGCACGCTGCACGGCCTGCGCGATGATTGGGCGGGAAGCGGGTGCATAGAAATTGACGCCTGCATCCACCGTTGGTTGGTAGGTTAGATCCACTTCGTGGATATGGAAGACCTCTTCGGTCCAGGTCATCGCCTTCGTCTCGGTGTCAAACTCCCAGCTTCCGACCTTGCCCAGTTTCTCGGCCTCGGTGCGCAAGTTTTGCGCTTCAACTAAGTCCGCCTCCGCCTGCTTGCGCTCGGTGATGTCCGTGATCGACCCGATCCAGCGAACGGGCGTTCCTTCCGGCGTTCGGGCAGCCGCGCCACGCGCCCACCACCAGCGATACACCCCGTCCTTTCGCCGCACACGATACTCGATGTCATAGGGCGCGTGTCCTTCCAGGTGGGCCTGAATCGCGGCTATCGTGTGCGCCAAGTCGTCCGGATGGACCGAGGCTGTCCAGCCGTCCAGGGTCCGGGGAAACGCACCCGGCTCATAGCCGAGCATCTCGTCGACCTTCCCCAGCCACTGCACGCTCTGCTTCAGATCCCAGTCATAAACCACGTCGTTTGCGGTCTCGGAAGCAATGCGAAATCGTTCCTCGCTCGCGCGCAGCGTTTCCGCCGCTGCCGCCTCTCCCCGGTAGAACCGCAGGCTCTGCTGCCGCCAGACCAGCGCGACGCCACCCCCCGCTGCGAGGAGCAGTCCGCCGGCCATGACGATCATCTGCCAGAGCTCCCCCACCATCGGCCCATAGGCTTCGGTGGCGTCCATGCGGGCGACAAGCGACCAAGGCGAATCCGGAATCGTGCGAGTGGCCGCCACCACTTTCGCGCCCCGGTAGTCGACACCGTCTGTCACGCCCTCTCGGCCCAGGGCGGCCTGAACCGCGGGCATGGTGGTGCGGTCCAAGGGCACGCGCAGATTCAGCGTCGTGTTCCTCTGGAACCGGAGCTCGCTCAGAAAGAGCGCATCGTTGCCGTCCCGGCGGACGAGCAGCGTCTCGGCGGTAGGGCTCGGCGTCGGCCAGCGCTTGATCGCGGGAAAGAGATAGGACTCCGGATTGATGCGCAAAGCGAGAACGCCCAGCGGCCGGCCAGCGTCCTGTGCGTCGAAAATGGGGACCAGGATCCCCAGATAGACCTTCATGTCGTAGTCGTTGCGGTAGAAGTCCTGAAACATGATCTGGCCTGACCGCAGAGTTTCCGCAATCGCGCTTTCCTTCGGGGCGGAAACGGGGGGAAACCCGGCGGGCGAAGACAGGCGGGTGATGCCGCGGACATCCAGGAGGCGAACCCGGTCAGTGTCGCTGTGTTCCTGGAATTTGACGATCCACTGCAGGAGTTGGCGCTGCGCGTCCGCGTCCTCGGGCCGGTCGAGGAGCCGCCGCATCTGGGAGGAAATCTGGGCGTTCTGGAAGAACAGTGAGGCGTCCCCCAGCCGCTCCTTGCGCCACTGCACGATCTGGTCAACCTTCAGGTCCGCGATCGCCGAAAGCTGGCGCCCCACCTCCGAGCGGTAATGTCGCCCGTAGTCCCGGTAATAGAACGTGCCAGTCGAGACAATGCCCGCCGCCAACAGGAAGAAGACCAGCAGAAACGCCAGCCCGACGCGGGGCCTGGGTTCTGCAATGGACATCGCGGAAGCGGCTATCTGCGACATGCTTTCCTGCCACGCGATCCGCGCCAGCGAAACGCCCAGGACCGCAAACAGCGTCGCGGTCGGGAGCGCCATCATCGTCAAGCCCCCCCAGCCATAGGTGCGGAGGGCCGGTGAGAAGTAGGAGAGCATCTCCACCAAAGCCATGGTTGTCACCAGCGAGCCCAGCAGCGCCGCAGCGACCAACGCCCGTTTCGTCTTGCGAGCGACCCCGGCGAGCTCCAGTGCCGACGCGATGAGGACAAAACAGAGTGCCGTATCCGGCGCCATGCGACCCGGATGCGATGTGCCTACTGTCCCGGCAGGCTCAGGGAACAACCACAGATCGATTCCGGCGTTCCAGCCGAACGCATATTCGCTCAGCGTCAGCAGACCGATCAGGCCGGCCAGCAGGGCGCAAAGTCGTACGAGGCGGGAGACGAAGGCGGCAGGTCGAAGGTTGAGGGATGAGTGCGGGCGGAAGGAAAACAGCAAGCCCATTCCGGTCAGGATGAAAGCCAGGGCGGTGTTCGGCTTGACGCTGACCCAGCCCGGGAGGATGCTCTTCAGCGCGCCGAGGTCGAGTGCCCAGCCGACAAGGACCGTGACGCCGACGAAGACTGCCAGAGCGCCCGCCGACATTGCGGTGACCCTCTGGAATCCGCTCGACGGCGATGCCATGTCAAGAGTCATCGGATGAGCCTCTGGACTTCCGGCTCCTGCTGAAACGGGATGCGTGTGCGGTATCAGCGCCGCCTAAGCCACGATACGCCCGGCTTGGGGAAAAGAGCCACCCTTTCAGGGAGGGCGGTCAGTCCTTGGACTTGAGCTGGACGTTCAGCTGCAGCAGGACGCGCTCGAGGCTCTTCGCGTCCTGGATCTCGATCGGCAGGTCGCGGATCGCTTCGACGACCTTGCGGTCCTCGTCTTCGATCCGGAGATTGAGCAGAAAGCGGCGCGCACGGGTGAACTCGCCCCGTTTGAGGGTGAGCTCGACCGAGCGGTGGATCTCGCCCTTGCCGTTGAGCACCGGGTACTTGGCGTGCGCACCGGAGGCCACGGGCTGCGCCGGCGGCGGTGTCGCCAGAGAGTGCGGCGCCGGGGGAGCGGCGGCGGAAGCGACGGGCGGAGCCGGGGCGGCCGTCAGGACGGGCGCTGCGGCCCGCGGTGGATGCGGGACGGCCGCGGCCGGCGAGTGCATGGCCTGACGCCGGATCTTCTCGAGCTCGGCGAGGACATCCACCTGGCTCGACTTGGATCGGGCGGCCGGAGAGAGCGGCGCTATCTTCGCGGCCGGAGCCGCAGCGGGGCGTGTCACGGGCAGCGGCTGCGTCGCGGGCTCGAGCGTCACCGGCGGGCGCGCCACCGGGGCGCTGCCCGGCGGCGGGGAGCTCGGAGCCGCCGCTCCCGTCGATGCCGGAGAGAGGGCGGCCGGACGAGCCGGCGCCGGCGCCGGGACGGCGACGATGCGGCCCTGCGAGCTGGTCTCCGGCCCCGGCTTGCTCAGCCGCTTCTTCAGGTTGAGCAGCGTCAGCTTCGAGATCCCCTTGAGCGTCTCGAAGACCCCCTGCCCGGTCACCGCGGAGGCGCCGAAGCTCGGCCAGCCGTGCGGGTTCAGCGCCTGCTCCATCTCTTCGATCGTGCAGACGTCGGGCAGGTCGCGCTTGTTGTACTGCAGCACGATCGGCATGGTGTCGACCGTCAGGTTCATCTCCTCCAGGTTGATCTGGAGGTTCTTCAACGATTCGAGGTTGGCCTGCAGCATCGGCCGCTGGGAGTCGGCGACGAAGACGACGCCGTCCACGCCCTTGAGCACGAGCTTGCGCGTCGTGTTGTAGAACACCTGCCCGGGGACCGTGTAGAGCTGGATGCGGGTATTGAAGCCGGCGATCGAGCCGACATCGATGGGCAGCAGGTCGAAGAACAGCGTCCGGTCGGTTTCGGTCTCGAGCGAGACCATCTCCCCCCGGCTGTCCTGCGAGGTGTGGCCGTAGATGAACTGGAGGTTGGTGGTCTTCCCGCACAGACCGGGGCCGTAGTACACCACTTTCGCCGCCATCTGCATCGTGCTGTAGTTGAAGAAGACCATGGGCTCAGCCTTGCGGCTTGGGCGACGAAGTTAGCACCCGATCTTTCGTCAGGTCAAGGAGATCCGTGCGTGCGAGGCGCTCCGCCAGGGCGATCCGGGGCGGATCGGGAGCGCTGATGCGCGCCCGCTGGCGGAGGCTCTCCCGCGCCAGGGCGACGACGACGGGCGCTGCTTCGGGAGCGCTGCGGAGGAGTTGGGCAAGCTCGTGGAGGAAGGTCTCCTGGTCGCCGCGTGCCGCCGGGCCGGTGATTCCCGCAGCGGGATCGGGCCGCGCGAGGGCCCCTGCGAGGGCGTCGGTCGCCAGCCGGTCCAGTCCCTGGCGCACCTCGGCCGGCAGTCCGCACCGGGCGGAGATCTCCATGGCCGTGGAGACGACGGTCGCGACGGCCCCGGCCATCAGCGTCGCGACGAGGTGATAGAGCGGGCGCTGCGCCTCCCCGACGGGAGCGGCTGTGGCGTCCAGGGCCGCGGCGAGGCGTCGTCCGAGCGCCAGCGCCGGCAGGTCGCCGTCGAGAGCGAAGAAGATCCCCGCGGCCTCCGCCACGTCGCTCGTGGGCGCCGGGAAGGCCCGCAGCGGGTGGAACCCGCCGATCGCCGAACCTGCTGCGCGCAGCGGTGCGAGCACCGCCGCCGGGGCGACTCCCGAGACGTGCAGCGCGACGCGGGCCTGCGGGCGGGCGGCGAGCGTCGCGGCGAGCCCGGCGAGTGCGCCGTCAGGAACGGCGATCAGCAGGAGGTCCTCGCCGGCTGTGGAGAGCCGACGGGTGTCCACGGCAGGCACTGCGTGGCGCTCGGCGAAAGCAGCAAGACGAGAGGCGCCCGTGCAGGGCTCAGAGCCAGCAGGGCCGGGGCGCCCCGCCACCTGGAGCAGCCTCCCGCCGCGGGTCGCGATCCAGTCCGCCAGGCTCTGGCCGACCGCTCCGGCGCCGATCAGGCTGAAGCGCAGGCCGTCGAGGGCCGGAGGCGGGGGGCTCACTGGGGTAAAATACGCGGGTCCGGTGGCTTACGCAACGCAAGACAGCAGGCAGGTCCCCGGAACAACTGTCCAAAAACCGAGATGCGAACCGTCCGCCCAGCCGTCGAACTGACTCCCCGCGATCGCGAGATCCTGCGGGATGTCGTGCAGACCTTCATCCTCGTCGGTGAGCCGGTGAGCTCGCGCGCGGTGGCGAAGCATGTCCAGCATGGGGTCTCGGCGGCGACGATCCGCAACGTCATGGCCGACCTCGAAGAGTGGGGCTACCTCGAGCAGCCGCACACCTCCGCCGGTCGGGTGCCGTCGAGCGCCGGCTACCATCTTTATATCGAGTCCCTGATGGCGAAGGGGAGCCTCTCGGAGGACGATCGCCGGCGCATCGACGGCGACCTCCACGGCGGTGAGGCGGCGCCCGGCCGGCTGGTCGCCCTGACCTCGCAGCTGCTCTCCCGCCTCTCCGGACAGATCGGCATTCTGGTGACCCCGGCGATCGGCGACACGGTCCTGCGCACCGTCGACTTCGTGCCGCTCTCCGGCCGCCGGGTTCTCTGCGTGGTCGTCTCCGAGGCCGGATTCGTCGAGAACAAGCTGCTCGAGATCGAGGAAGAGCTGTCGCGGGAAGAGTTGGTCCGGATTTCGAACTATCTGACCGAGAACTTCCGCGGCAGAACCCTGCGCAACATTCGCGAACGTCTCCTCGCAGCGATGACCGACGAGCGGACGCAGATGGACGAGCTCCTCGGGCGCGCGATCTCCCTCGCCCAGCGCTCGCTCGAGTCGACTCAGGGGCCGGAGGTCCTGGTCGAGGGCACGGCGCTGCTGCTGGCGCACCCGGAGCTCGAGAATCTCTCCCGGGTCCGCCTCCTGCTCGATACCTTCGCCGATCGCCAGCGTCTGGTCGGCCTGCTGAACCAGTGCATGGTCGGAGGGGGGGTCCGGGTGGTGATCGGCGAGGACAGCTCGGTGACCTCCGATCTCGGATTCAGCCTCGTGGCGCGCCCGTTCGGCAGCGGCGAGAGCGGTCAGGGTACTCTTGGCATCTTCGGTCCCTCGCGCATGGCCTACGAACGCATCATTCCTTTGGTCGACTATCTGGGAGAATCCCTGTCCAAGGCGCTCGAGGCGAGCGCGAACCGGTAGGGAAACTGGAGCTGTCATGAGCGAGCGCAACGACTCCGATACAAAAGCCGAAGAGGGAAGTTCTTCCCCGGACGGCTACGAGGACACCGTCGTCGAGATTCTGAGCCTCGGCGACGACGACGACGCGGATGCCGCGACTGCCCCCGACCGCGCCCACGACCCTGGCACCGCGTCCGACTCCGTCGCCGTGCGCCGCCTGGACTCGCAACTCGCCGCGGAGCGCGAGAGAGCTCTGCGTCTGCGCGCCGATTTCGACAACTTCCGCAAGCGGACCGAGCGCGATCGCGCCGAAATCGAGCGCTACGCCTTGACGGACGTGCTGCGCGAGCTGCTGCCGGTGGTCGACAATCTGGAGCGCGCCCTCTCGGTCCAGAGCGGCCAGAGCGAGGTCGGCGACCTGCGCAAGGGCGTCGAGATGATCGCCCGGCAGTTTCAGGAGGTGCTCAAGCGCTACGGGCTCACGCCGATCCCGGCCCTGGGAGAGCGCTTCGACCCGTCGGTTCACGAGGCCGTCATCCAGGAGGAGTCCGACAGTGTCGCCGCACCGACGGTGGCGCTCGAGCTGCAGCGCGGATACCGCCTGAACGACCGGCTCCTGCGGCCGTCGATGGTGAAGGTCGCCGTGCCGAGAGAGACGACGGACGACGGCTCCACCACGGATTCGTCGCAGTAGCACGCGGCCACAAGGAAAAGGGGACACTGTGGGGAAGATCATCGGCATCGATCTCGGAACGACGAACAGCTGCGTCGCAGTCGTCGAAGCGTTCTCTCCCCGGGTGCTGGCGAACCGGGACGGAAGTCGAACGACGCCTTCGATCGTCGCCTTCACGCCCGACGGCGACCGGCTGGTCGGACAGATCGCCAAGCGCCAGGCGATCACCAACCCGCAGCAGACGGTCTTCGCGGTCAAACGCCTGATCGGCAGGAAGTTCAGCGATCCGAACGTACAGCGGGCGCGCGACCTCCTGCCCTACGCCCTCGTCGAGGCGGCGAACGGTGACGTGAAGATCCAGATTCGCGACCGCCAGCACAGCCCGGAGGAGATCTCCGCCTTCGTCCTGCGCGAGCTCAAGGCGTTTGCCGAGGAGGCTCTGGGAGAGCCGGTCCGCGAGGCGATCATCACGGTCCCGGCCTATTTCGACGATTCTCAGCGCCAGGCGACCAAGGACGCCGGGCGCATCGCCGGTCTCGAGGTGCTGCGCATCCTGAACGAGCCGACCGCCGCGGCACTGGCTTACGGCCTCGACCGCGGCACCGCGAATCGCAAGATCGCGGTCTACGACCTCGGGGGCGGCACCTTCGACATCTCGATCCTCGAGCTCTCCGAGGGCATCTTCGAGGTGCGCTCCACTTCGGGCGACACCTATCTCGGAGGCGAGGACTTCGACCAGCGCATCATCGACTGGCTGATTCAGGAGTTTCGCGGCGAGACCGGGATCGACCTGCGCGGCGACCGCATGGCGCTGCAGCGGCTGAAGGAGGCCGCGGAGCGCGCCAAGTGCGAGCTCTCGACGGTGGCGGAGGCGACGATCAACCTGCCGTTCATTTCCGCCGACGAGAACGGCCCGCGGCATCTTTCCCGCGTGCTCACCCGCACCGCCTTCGAAGAGCTGGTCGCCGAGCTCGTGGCGCGTACCGAAGGTCCCTGTCGCGACGCCATCGAACAGGCCGGACTGGCCGCGGAGGAGATCGACGAGGTTCTGCTGGTCGGCGGGCAGACGCGCACGCCGCTCGTGGGGCAGACCGTCGAGCGCATCTTCCGCCGCGCTCCGAACCGCGACATCAACCCCGACGAGGTGGTGGCGATCGGCGCTGCGATCCAGGGCGGCATCATCCGCGGCGACATCAAGGACCTGGTTCTTCTCGACGTCACTCCGCTGTCGCTCGGTATCGAGACCCACGGCGGGCTGTTCGTCCGCCTCATCGAGCGCAACGCCACCATTCCGACGAAGAACGCCCAGATCTTCACCACCGTCGTCGACAACCAGGACACGGTGGAGGTTCACGTGCTCCAGGGCGAGCGCGAGATCGCCAACGAGAACCGATCGCTCGGCCGTTTCGAGCTGGTCGGAATTCCGCCGGCGCCGCGCGGCGTGCCGCAGATCGAAGTCACCTTCGCCATCGACTCGAACGGCATCGTGAGCGTCTCGGCGCGCGACGTCGCGACCAACCAGTCACAGACGATCCAGATCAACCCCGCAGGCGGCCTCTCCAAGGAGGAGATCGATCGCCTGGTCACCGAAGCCGACCAGTTCGCGCAGGCAGATGCCCAGAAGCGCGAGATGCGGCGGCTCAAGAATCGAATCGAGGGACTCATCTACACCAACGAGAAGGTGCTCTCCCAGTTCAGCGAAAGCCTTCCCGAGAAGGACCGCAAGCGGTCCGCCGAGACGCTGCTCCGCGCCCGCATGGCGCTCGCCAGCGACACCCGCGCCGATCTCGAAACGGCGCTGTTCGATCTCAACGCGACCTCGCGCTCGCTCTCGGAGTTGATGATGAGCCGGGTCGGCGAGTCCGGAACTGCGGGCGGTCTCGAAACCGGCGGCGCCGGATCCAGGGGCTGACGGATGGCGACTGCCGAACGCGCCCGGCGCGACTACTACGAGATTCTCGGCGTCGAGCGGACCGCCTCCGACAAGGAGATCAAGGCCGCCTACCGCAAGCTCGCGTTGTTGCATCATCCGGACAAGAACCCCGGAGACAAGGGCGCGGAGGAGCTCTTCAAGCAGGCGGCCGAGGCTTACGCCGTGCTCTCGGACGCCGAGAAACGCCAGCGCTACGACCGCTTCGGGCACCAGGGGGCGCAGAGCTTCGAGGGCGGCTTCGACCCCTCGACCTTTTCGGACTTCTCCGACATCCTGGGCGACCTCTTCGGATTCGGCGGCTTCGGCGGCTCCGGTCAGGGCGGCAGGGGCGGCAGGAGTCGCGCCACGCCCGGAGCCGACCTGCGCTACGACCTCGAGATCGCCTTCGCAGAGGCGGCGTTCGGCGTCACCAGGAGCCTCAAGGTCCCGCGCCTCGAGAGTTGCGAGGCCTGCGGCGGCAGCGGTGCCGCACCCGGCTCCGCGCCGGCGCGGTGCGCGGGCTGCGGCGGGCGCGGGCAGGTCCACTACACCCAGGGTTTCTTCACCCTGGCCCGCACCTGCCCCCGGTGCCATGGCGAGGGAGTCACCATCTCGGATCCGTGCAAGGAGTGTCGCGGCGAGGGCCGCGTCGAGAAGGTGAGGACGCTGGAGGTGAAGATCCCGCGCGGCGTCGACAACGGCGCGCGTCTGCGCCTGGTCGGCGAGGGCGAGCACGGCCGTCGGGGCGGTCCGAAGGGCGACCTCTACGTCGTTCTCGCGGTGGCGCCCCACGAGCGCTTCGAGCGCGACGGACACAACGTCCTCTCCGAGGTCGAGATCGGCTACGCCCAGGCGGTGCTCGGAGCGGAGGTCGAAGTCGAGACCCTGCACGGCAAGGAGGAGGTCGTGATCCCGGCGGGAACCCACCACGGCGAACAGTTCCGGCTCAAGGGCAAGGGGATCGACCGGCTCGGAGGCTCCGGCCGCGGCGACCATATTGCCCTCGCGGCGATCCGCGTCCCGGCGCCGGGCGATCTCGACGACGAGCAGCGCGACCTGCTGCGCAAGCTCGCGGAGCTCGAAGGCCGCCCGGTGAAGGAGGAGCGCGGCGTCCTCCATCGCGTCCGCGACCTGTTCGGCGGATGAGCGGCCCGACGGGGGGGCCGAAGGGTCCCCCGTCGGGTCCCGCAGTCGGTCCGAGATACCACCGGCTGCGCATCCGCGTCCCGCAACAGCTGGATGAGTCCGCGGAGATCGTCGCTGCGTGGGCCTGGGACCGGGGAACGGCAGGAATCGAGTTTCAGACGGGTCCGAGCGGCGAGTCCATCCTGGTGGCAACCTTCGAGGCAGAAAAGCTTCCGGTAAAGGGTGATCTGCGAGATCTCTCGGCGCTGGTGCCGGGAGTCGAAGTCGTCGACTCCGGTCCGGTCGAAGAGAAGGACTGGCTCGCGGCGTGGCGGGAGCAGGCCGAACCGATCGAGCTCGGCTCACGGCTCGTGGTGGATCCGCGTGAGTGGGACCTCGCCGTCCCGGCCCTTCAAGGGACATCTCGTGGCGGGTTCGGTGCCGAAGGCGCGAGCGGCGGGCGTTTCGTACTGGCCATTCCTGCACGGACGGCGTTCGGTGTCGGCAGCCACGAGTCGACGCGGCTGGCCTACGATCTCCTCGAGGCGACGCCGCTCGCCGGCAAGAGGGTCCTCGACGTCGGCTGCGGCTCCGGGATCCTCGCCATGGCGGCGCTTCTCCTCGGCGCCCGCGCCGCGGTCGGCTTCGACTTCGACCCGGCCGCGGGCCTCCTCGCCGGCCAGTACGCCCGCCACAACCGACTTGCGCCGATGTTCTACACCGGCACGGTCGCCGCCCTGGCGACCCCGGCAACCGACGCGGCGAGGTTCGAGGTCGTCGTCTTGAACGTGCTGCCGCACGAGATCGCCGACGAGCTCGGCGAGGTCATCGCCCAGCTCGCCCCCGGCGGCGACCTCCTGGTGTCCGGCGTCCTGGCAACGGAGGGCGAAGCCGTCCGGTCGGCGATCGAGCGCTGGGGATGCGACTTCGCGGGCCTAATCGTCGCCGGCGAATGGATCGGATTGCGCTTTTCTCGAAGGCCGGCACTCGCCGCGGCAGCCGAATGATCACGAATCCTCCTTTACCGGTCCTTTTCTTTCGTGAAGCGGCAGTGGTCGCCCCGACCCGATGACCACCACCCTCCATTTACCGGTCTTTTTCTCTGCGGCGACGGCGCTCGTCGAAGACGAAGCCCACCACCACCTCTTCAAGGTGAAGCGCCTGCAGACCGGCGAGCGCCTGCGGGTGGTGGACGGAGAAGGCCACGCCCGCTGGGCGAAGATCACCGGCATCGACAAGCGGGCCGCCCGCCTGGAGCTCGGCGAAGCAGCTCCCGCCAACGAGCCGGAGCTCGCCGTGGAGATCTTCGTCGCCGCTGCGAAACCGGACCGGATCGCCTGGCTGGTCGAGAAGGTGACCGAGATCGGCGTCGTCGCCATCCGGTTCATCGCGACCGACCGCGAGGCGCGCTCCGTCGAAAGCTCCCAGCTCGCCCGCCTGCGACGGATCGCCATCTCGGCGGTCGAGCAGTCGGGTCGATCGGTGGTGCCGGCGCTGGCGATGGCGGGCGGGTTGCGCGAAGCGCTCGCCGCCGCGGGCGAGACGGGGCTCGCTGTGGCGGTTCTCGATGCCGCGGGCGCCGCGGCCTGTCCTGTCGCCGGCGCAGCCGGGAGTTGCGGCCTCTTCGTCGGACCGGAGGGCGGCTGGAGCCCGGCGGAGATCGACCTCTTCCGCGACCGGCAGATTCCTTCATGGTCGCTCGGTCCGACCGTGCTCCGGGTCGAGACGGCGGCGGTGATCGCGGCGGGCGTGCGGCTCTGCGGCGGTGACCTCGCGCGTTGACACCCCCCGGACCGGGGGTTACCATGGCGGCGATTTCACGGAGGTAGACAACTTGTCG
Source organism: Thermoanaerobaculia bacterium (assembly GCA_018057705.1). NCBI lineage: Bacteria > Pseudomonadati > Acidobacteriota > Thermoanaerobaculia > Thermoanaerobaculia bacterium. Next base: position 15,660 of record JAGPDF010000069.1, read on the forward strand.
GAAAGCCCATTCGCGGGAATCCGTTTCGTCTGGATGAACGGCCGCCTGGTCGAGTTCGAGAAGGCCACGGTGCACGTCATGGCGCATGCCATGCACTACGGCTCCGGACTCTTCGAGGGCATCCGCTGCTACAGGACACCCACCGGACCGGCGGTCTTCCGCCTGCAGGAGCACCTCAAGCGGCTCGAGAACTCGTGCAAGGTCTACCGCATGGAGATTCCGTTCAGCCGCGAAGAGATGACCCAGGCGGTTTTCGACGCGATCCGCAGCAACGGCCTCGAGGAGTGCTACATCCGGCCGATCGTCTATCGCGGCTTCGGCACGGCAGGCATCAACCCGCTCAAGTGCCCGGTCGATGTCGCCATCGCCGTCTGGTCCTGGGGCCGCTACCTGGGCAACGACGCGCTCGAGCACGGGGTCGACGCCTGCGTCTCGACCTGGCGGCGCATGGGGGCGGGAAGCTCGCCGGCGATCGCCAAGGCGACCGCCAACTACCTCAACTCCCAGCTGGTGAAGATGGAAGCGGTGACCAACGGATTCGCCGAGGGGATCGCGCTCGACGATCAGGGCTACGTCTCCGAGGGCTCGGGAGAGAACATCTTCCTGGTTCTCGACGGACAGCTCATGACCCCATCGATCTCGTCCTCGATCCTGCCCGGAATCACCCGCAACTCGATCCTCCGGCTGGCCGAAGAGATGGGAATCCCGATCCGCCGCGAGGGTATCCCCCGCGGCGTTCTCTACACTTGCGACGAGGCCTTCTTCACCGGTACCGCGGTCGAGGTCGCGCCGATCCGCAGCGTGGATCGCATTCCCGTGGGCGACGGCAAGCCCGGTCCGATCACTCGCAGGCTCATGAACGAATACCTGGGCATCACCCGCGGCGAGATCGCGGACCGCTTCGGCTGGCTCACTCCCGTGCCGGCCGCAGTCGCGCAGGTCTCCTGAAGGGCGGTCCTCGCGGAGGAAGCGAATGAACGTCAACGATCTCCTCAAGATCGCGGTCGAGCGCAAGGCCTCGGATCTTCACCTCAAGGTCGGCAGCCACCCCGTCCTGCGCGTCGATGGCACCCTCCTGCCCCTGCCCGAGGTCAAGCGCCTGATGCAGGAAGACACGATCGCGATGGCCTTCTCGATGATGAACGCGCGGCAGAAGCAGCGCTTCAAGGACGAGTTCGAGATCGACATCGCCTACTCGGTGCCCGGCCTGGGGCGCTTCCGCTGCAACATCTTCCAGCAGCGCGGCACGGTCGGCCTGGTGTTGCGCGTCATCCCGGGACGCATTCTCACCATCCGCGAGCTCACGCTCCCGCCGGTGCTCGAGCGCATCTGCGAAGAGAGTCGGGGTCTCGTGCTCTGCACCGGCACGACCGGCTCCGGCAAGTCGACCTCGCTCGCCTCGATGATCGACTTCATCAACTCCGGGCGCAGCGAGCACATCGTCACGATCGAGGACCCGGTCGAGTTTCTGCACCGCGACAAGAAGTCGATCGTCAACCAGCGCGAGATCGACGTCGATACCCGGACCTTCTCCGGCGCGCTGCGTTCGGCGATGCGACAGGATCCGGACGTGATCCTGGTCGGCGAAATGCGCGACTACGAGACCATCGAGACCGCCCTGCTCGCGGCCGAGACGGGCCATCTCGTGTTCTCGACCCTGCACACGCTGGACGCGACAGAGACGATCAACCGCATCATCGCCGTCTTCCCCCCGCACCACCAGAAGCAGATCCGCATCCAGCTCGGCCAGGTCCTCAAGGCGGTGATCTCGCTGCGCCTCCTGCCCCGCGCCGATGGCAGCGGACGGGTGCCGGCGGCGGAGGTCATGATCGTCACTCCGTACATCCGCGACTGCATCGAGAACAAGGAGAAGACCAAGTACATCCGGGAGCAGATCGCGCTCGGCACCAGCCAGTACGGCATGCAGACGTTCGACCAGTCTCTCTTCCAGCTCTACAAGGCGGGGCTCATCACACTCGATGAGGCCATCCGGCGGGCGTCGAATCCCGACGAGTTCAAGCTCAAGATCCAGGGCGTCCAGTTCACCTCCGACGTGTCGCGCGAGGAGATGGAGTCGTCGATCGAGCTGCCGGGCTCGTTCAGTCCGACCGAGGAGTCGGCTTTCGAGGTCGAGCGCTTCGAGGGTCCCAAGCGCTGACGCCGGGCGCCCGGCCCGCGGCCTTACGAGCCCTGCGCCGATGAAACGCGCGGGCTAGAATCGAGCCATGGAGTTCACCGGCCGGCTTTCCGCCTTCCCAGCCTCGAACCTCCTGCAATGGGCGCTGACCGAGCGTGTCACCGGCACGCTCGTCGTGCGGCGCAGCCAACGCGAGAAGCGGATCGGCTTTCGCGTCGGCAAGATCCTCGATTGCCGGTCGAACCAGGCGACGGAGCATTACGGGCAGCACCTCGTGGCGCACGGTATCCTCGGCGCCGAGGATCTCGCCAAGGCGCTGGCGCATTGCCGGCTGCGGCGCCTGCCGCTCGGCGAAACCCTCAGCGACCTCGGGCTGCTCGACGAGGCGAGCCTGCGCGCGAGCCTGGCGCAGTCGATCCAGGAGTCGGTGCAGGATCTCTTCTTCTGGAGGCAGGGGTTGTTCTACTTCCAGGAGGGCACGCCGCCGGCCTCCCGGCTCGAAGTCGAGGTCGAAACGACCGAGCTCCTGCTCGCGGGAACGCACTGGATCGACGACCAGGCGAGGATCCGGGGTGTTCTCACCAGCGACAGCGTCGTCGTGCGCCCCGGACTGAACCGGACATCGGAGGACCTGCTGCTCTCGCCCTACGAGCTGCGGATCGTCCGGAGCGCGGCGCCCGAGGCTTCGCTCTCCGACCTCTATCTGCGCACCGGAGGGGTCCATTTCCCTTTTCTCTCGGCCTGCTATGGATTGGTCACGCGCGGTGCGCTGGAGATCGTGCGCAACGCCGAGGAGAATGCCGTCGCGTCGCGAGAGATCGACCTGCGCGAGCTGCTGCTCAGCCTCCAGGCCGAAGACGAAGTCGTCGTCGGCGCTGCGAGCGCGATCTTCCCGCTCGAGGTGATCGAATCGCTGGTTCCGGCCTGGATCCGCAAGCCCCTGTCGAAGGAGCTCGAGGCGATGCCGATCCGCGAGCGCGCTTTCCTCGACGGCTTCGACGGCAGGACCACCCTGCGCCGGCTGCTTTCGCCGGCGGTCGAGGATCGCGCCGACCAGATCGAGCTCCTGCTGGTCGAGCTCAGGAAGCGCAATGTCGTGCTCCTGCCCGCGAGCCTCGAGGACGTCGACCGCCGCCTCGACGGCGACTCGCCGATCCGGCGCCTCGTGCGCAAGCTGAAGAGTTGAGGGCGAGCCGAGAGTGAACGATCGGGGGGAGGGCAGGGGCGCGAAGGTGCCGCGGTCGTTCCGGGCGGCCCGGCCCCCGCAGCTGCCGCGGCCGGAGGCGGAGATGAGGGAGCCCGCACGGCTCGTTCCGGCCGCAGACAAGGCAGCCCGGCTGCTGGCTTTGCGGCCGCACTTCCGGCGGGAGCTCGAGGTGAAGCTCGAGCGCTCAGGGTACGGGCGCGCGGAGGTTGCCGAAGCGCTCGAGAAGCTCGTGCGGCTGAAGCTCCTCGACGATCTCGCCCTGGCGCGGGCTTTCGTCGAGACGGTGGCCCGACGCAAGGGCTGGGGACGGATGCGCGTGGCGCAGGAGCTCGCCCGGCGCGGTGCTCCCGAGGAGGCGGCGCAGGCGGCGCTCGCCCTGCGTTCGCCGGAAGACGATCTCGAGGGTGCCCGCGAAGCAGCGCGGCGCTTTCGCAGCAAGAGCAGCGGCGCTGCCTCCGGAGATGCCGGCAGGGCGGAAGCGCTCGCCCGTCATCTTTCTCGCCGGGGCTTCGCGAGTAGTGCTATCTTCAAGGTTCTAAAAGAGATGGCGGCGTCAACCTCGCGTCTTTCCGAAGCTCGCGACGAGGGGAGCGAGGCGGCGTCCGAAGATTGACTTGGAAGGCCGCACCTGCTTCCGCTTTCCCGCGAAAGAGTTCCCCGTGAGCCGAGTGAAATCGATGCGCAGCTCCGAGATCCGCCAGAGTTTCGTCGACTATTTCAGCGCCCGCGGCCACCGCCCCGTCGCGAGCTCGCCGCTCGTGCCGCACGGCGATGCGACGCTGCTGTTCACCAACGCCGGAATGGTCCAGTTCAAGGACTACTTCACCGGCGCCGCGACGCCCGAGTACCCGCGCGCCGTCACGGTGCAGAAGTGCCTGCGGGTGTCGGGCAAGCACAACGACCTCGAGAACGTCGGTCCGTCGCCGCGCCACCACACCTTCTTCGAGATGCTCGGCAACTTCTCCTTCGGCGACTACTTCAAGGCGGAGGCGATCGAGTTCGCCTGGGAGCTGGTCACCCGGGTCTGGGGCCTGCCGCCTGCTCACCTCTTCGCCTCGGTCTACGAGCAGGACGACGAGGCCGCGGCGCTCTGGAGCCGGATCTCCGGGCTTCCCCCCGGGAGGATCGTCCGCTGCGGCGAGAAGGACAACTTCTGGGCGATGGGGGAGACCGGCCCGTGCGGTCCGTGCAGCGAGATCTACGTCGATCGCCGGCCCGATCTGCCGGAGGTGGGTTGGGACGAGGGTGCCGACAGCGGCCGCTATCTCGAGATCTGGAATCTCGTCTTCATGCAATACGAACGCGCCGCGGGCGGTGCACTGACGCCGCTGCCGAAGCCCTCGATCGACACCGGCGCCGGGCTCGAAAGGGTGGCGGCGGTGGTCGCCGGCGTGGACTCCAACTACGACACCGATCTCTTTCAGCCGATTCTCGCCGGCGCCGCGGCCCTCGCCGGCAAAGCCTACGGGCGCAACGCCGAGCACGACATCTCCCTGCGGGTGATCGCCGACCACCTGCGCGCCACCGCTTTCCTGCTCGCTGACGGCGTCATCCCCACGAACGACGGGCGCGGCTACGTCCTGCGCCGTCTGCTGCGGCGCGCGGTGCGGCACGGCATGCGCCTCGGCTTCGAGGCCCCGTTCCTCTGCCGTCTCCTGCCGATCGTGGACGAGGCGATGGCCGGGGCCTACGGCGAGCTCAAGGCGACGCAATCGGCCTCCGAAGCGACCATCCGGGCGGAGGAGGAGAAGTTCTTCGACACTGTCGCGATCGGTTCGCGGATGGTGCAGGAGGGGATCGAGGAGGCGAAGAGCGCCGGCCGTCGCGAGCTTTCGGGCGAGCAGGTCTTCCGCCTCTACGACACCTACGGGCTGCCGATCCAGTTGCTGCGCGAGATCGCCGAGGAGGAGAAGTTCGCGGTCGACGAGGCCGGCTTCGAGCAGGCGATCGCCGGCCAACGCGAGCGCTCGCGCGCCGCGACGGGCTCGGCGCTGCGCTCCAAGCAGTTCGTCGATCTCGCCCTGGCGAAGAACCCCGAAGCCCAGACGCCGACGAGATTTGAAGGTTATGAAAGGCTTTCAGTAAATGGAGTGAAGGTCGTCGCGGCGGTGGCAGGTACGGAGCCGCCAGGTGGCCCAGGCGAAGCAATCGACGGGCTCGGCGAGGGCGAACCTGGCGTGCTCGTGCTCGAACGCACGGTCTTCTACGCCGAGAGCGGCGGGGAGGTCGGCGATCAGGGCGAGATCCGATGGCCGGGCGGACGGGCTCTGGTCGAAGACACCACCAAGGACAACGCCGGTCGCGTGCTGCACTGGGTGAAGGTCGTCGAGGGAGCGATCCGGAGGCCTTTTCCCTTACTGGAGCTTTTTGTTTCTGAAGACTTTCGCCGCTCGACCCAGCGCAATCACACCGCGACGCATCTGCTGCATGCGGCGCTGCGCGAGGTCCTGGGCGAAGGGGTTCGACAGGCCGGATCTCTCGTCGCGCCGGAACACCTGCGTTTCGACTTCACTTATGGCAAGCCTCTGACGGAGGACGAGCGGACGCGCGTCGAGCAGCTGGTCGACGACTGGGTGCTGCGCGCCGTGCCGACCCGCATCACCGCTGACCGCGACCCCAAGGAGGCGATCGCCGCGGGAGCGATGGCGCTGTTCGGCGAGAAGTACGGCGATCGGGTACGGACGGTCGAGGTCCCGGGTTTCTCGCTCGAGCTCTGCGGCGGTTGCCATGTCGGCAACACCGGCGAGATCGGCCCGTTCGTCCTGCGCTCCGAGCGCGGCGTGGCCTCCGGCGTGCGGCGCATCGAGGCCCTCACCGGCGAGGGGGCTTTGCGATACCTGCGTCAGCGGGATCGCGACCTCGCCACAGTCGAGGCCGGTCTCGGCGCTACGGCCGGCCATGCCGAAAGCGAGCTCGCGAAGCTCAAACGGGAGCTCCGCGACCGCGACGCCGAGCTCGCGAAGATGCGGGTGAAGCTGGTCTCGGGGAGTTCGTCCGGCGCCGAAGAGCAGGTCGTGGCCGGCATCCGGATCGTGGTGCGCGAGGTGCCGCCCGCTCCTCCCGCGGAGCTGCGCAACTTGGCCGACCTGTTGCGCGCGAAGCTCGGCTCCGGAGTCGTCGTTCTCGGCGTCCGGCAGGAGGGCAAGGTCACGCTGATCGCCGCGGTGACCGACGATCTCAAGGCCCGTGTGCCGGCCGGGAAGCTCCTGAAGGCGCTCGCCGGCCTGGTGGGCGGCTCGGGGGGCGGCAGGGACGATTTCGCCCAGGCGGGCGGCAAAGAGCCCGAAAGACTGCCCGAGGCACTGGCCGGGGTGGCCGGGGCGGTCGCGGAGCTGGCCGGCGGCCCGGGCTGAGCTGGCAGCCCCTTTTCGACGCCGGGCCGGTTGGGGAGTAAAATCTGGAGGACGCCATGCTCCGAGCCTTGGGAATCGCCTGCCTGATCGTGACCGCGCCCGCGCTGCAGGCGGGGACGACCTCGATCCAGGTGCGCGAGGACGGCACGAAAGTGATCATGAACGAGCCGTCCGAGGCCCGCTCGATGCGCCTCTCCGGCCGGCTGCTCGCGACGCCGGACCCCCTTCTCGCCGAGGCGATCGAGCGCCATGCGCGCGAACGCGACCTCGAACCGCGGCTCGTGCAGGCGGTAGTGCAGGTCGAATCGGGATACAACCAGCGGGCGCGGTCGAACAAGGGCGCCATCGGCCTGATGCAGCTCATGCCGGGGACGGCCACCGACCTCGCAGTCACCGACCCCTGGGATCTCGACCAGAACCTGCGCGGCGGCACGAGCTATCTCCGTCAGATGATGGATCGTTTCGGCGACCTCGAGCTCGCGCTCGCCGCCTACAACGCCGGCCCGGAGGCGGTGGCGAAGTACGGCGGGATTCCGCCCTACGAAGAGACCCGCAACTACGTGCGGCGGATACTCCACCTGTTCGACGGTAGCGGCGACGGCGTGCTCGACGGGAGCCGGGTTTTCATCGTGCGCGATGCCAACAACCAGGTGCGACTGACCACCTCCAGCGTCGCCCGGCCCTAGCCGGGACGCTCAGCCCACCGACGACGCCCAACGGATGTCGAATCTTCCCAACATTCTGACATCCGTCCGGATTCTGCTCGTCCCGATCCTGGTCGTCGTGCTGCTGACCAGATTCGACGGCAAGGAATTCGTCGGTCTCGGGCTCTTCCTGCTCGCTGCGCTGACCGATTTCCTCGACGGCTACTTCGCGCGCCGCTGGAACCTGGTGAGCCGTTTCGGACAGCTCCTCGACCCGGCCGCCGACAAGATCCTCATCGCTGCCGCGTTCGTCTCCCTGGTCGAGCTCGATTCGAGGGTCACGCCCTCCTGGATGGTGGTCGCCATCCTGGCGCGCGAGTTCGCCGTCAATGCGCTGCGCAGCCACGCCGCCGCCGAGCAGATCGTGATCCCGGCAGGTCTGTCGGGGAAGATCAAGACCGGCGCCCAGATCGTCGCCATCTCGCTGCTCATCATCTACAACAAGCTGGGTGAGTTCTCCCACCTCGCGCCGATATCGCTCTGGGTCGCCGTCATCGTGACCCTGTACTCGGGCATCGACTACTTCGCGCGCTACTGGCGCCGCATCGGCAGCCCCATGGGCGGGCCGCCGCCGCCCTCTGCTCCGCAGCCGCCGGCGATCGCTTGAACCCGCAGCGTCCGCTCGAACGTCTGATTCTTTTCGCCGGCCGGCGGCACCGGCTGGTGTTCATCGTCTTCCTCCTGGTCGTAGCAGTGAGCACCGGGCTCGCCTTCCGCCTGCGCTTCGACCCTGATGTGCTGCACCTCCTGCCGAAGAAGAACCCGGGTGTCATCACGTTCCGCGAGACCCTCGAGCAGTTCGGCAATATCGACTACTTCGTGGTCGGCATTCGCATTCCCGAAGATGTGCCGCTCGACCCGTACGAAGCGCTCGCCGACGAAGTCGCCCTGCGGATGAGCGAGTCGCCGGAGTACTTCAGCGCCGTCGAGTCGTCGATCGGCGAGCCCGAGCAGCTGCTGCGCGAGTTCCTGCCGCGCGCCGTGCTCTTCCTCGACGCGCCGACGCGGGAGCGTCTGGCCGGGGAGCTCACCGGCACCGCGATCCGCGATCGCGCCCGGGAGCTCAGGCGCACCCTGGAGATGCCGCAGGCGGTGGCGCTCAAGGACCTGATCAAGCTCGACCCGCTCGGAATTTCCGGCATCTTCCTCGATCGCCTCGGCGGGCAGCGCGGCCCGCTGGCGGTCGACTGGACCAGTGGCCGCTACCTGTCGCGCGACCACCGGCTGCTGCTCATCCTCGGCAAGCCCACGCACCCGCCGCAGGACATCGACTTCAATCGCCGGCTGGTCGACACAATGGAGCAGACCGTCGCCGCCGTCGCCGGCTCGTGGAGCGAGCTCGCCGAGGGGAGCGACGCCCCCGTGCCGGAGGTCTTCTTCGGCGGCCGCTACATGATCGTCCTCGACGACACCGGGCTCATCCGGCGGGACGTCATCGTCAATGCGGCGACCTCGATTCTGAGCGTACTGATCCTGTTCTACATCGCCTACCGGCGCACCTCGCTGCTGCTGCTGGTCTTCTGGCCGCTCGCCTGTGGCCTGGCGATCACCTTCGGGTTCGCCGCGCTCGCCGTCGGCGTCCTCTCCTCGGCGACCGCGGGGGTCGCGGCGCTGCTCGTCGGCCTGGGCGACGACTTCGTCATCGTGCTCTACGGCCGCTACGTCGAGGAGCGTCAGCGTGGCGCCTCGGTGGCCGACTCGATGCGCTCGATGGGCGGCGCGACGGCGCGCGGCGTGGTGCTCGGCGCCATCACCACCGCCGCGACGTTCTACGCTTTCCTGATCACCGACTTCACCGGCCTTTACCAGATGGGGCTGATCGTCGGCACGGGCGTGCTCTTCTGTCTGCTCGCCGTCCTCTTCCTGGTGCCGGCGATGATCGGTTGGAGCGAGGCCCATCACAGCAAGCGCGAAAGCGCGCCGCGACTGCACATCTTCGCCTTTGGCATCGAGCGGCTGACTCGGATCAGTACCGCCAAGCCGCGGACCACCCTGGCGGTGGCCGCCCTGGTGAGCGTCGCGGCGTTCGCGGCGGCGCCGAAGCTGCAGTTCGACGACAACGTCGAGGCGCTCCGGCCGCCGGGAAATCGCGGCATCATCGCCCAGAGCGAGATCAACTCGCACTTCGGTTCGGGTTTCGAGTCGATGTCGCTGGTACTCAAGGCGCCGACGCTCGCCGAGGTCCTGGCGCTCGCCGACGAGGCGGCCACTGCGGGGCGCCGGCTGGTCGCCGAAGGGCGATTGGGCGGGGTGGACGCGGTGACTTCGGTGTTGCCGCCGCCCGCGATCCAGCAGGAGGCGCTCGATTGGGTCGCCGCCGAACGCCCCGGCCGGCTGGACATGGTCCGGATCCGCTCCGAGTTCGCGCTAGCGCTCGAGGAAGAGGGCCTGCGGGTCGAGCCGTTCGCCGACGGGCTCGACCTGCTGGCGAGCACGCTCGCGCCGGCCGGGCCTCTCACCCGCGAGGGCGTGCTCGCGGTGCCGCAAGGCAAGTCGCTCCTCGACCGCTACCTGGTGGAGACGCCCGAGGGTTGGCGCAGCGTCGTCAAACTCTACAACCTCCCCGGCCGGCCGAAGCGCGAGATTCCCGAGGCCGCCATCGATCTCGAGGCGAGCCTCGGACCGCAGGCCACGCTCACCGGCATGAACGTCTTGTCGCGGAGCCTGCGCGGCGAGATCCGCCGCGACGCCCTGGTTTCGGGGATCATCGGCCTCGCGCTGGTGGTCCTGCTGCTCTGGGTCGACTTCCGCAACGCGCACACGGCGCTGCTCGCGCTCATCCCCCTGCTCCTCGGCATTCTCTGGATGGTCGGCGCGATGGTGGCGTTCGACCTCCACCTGAACTTCATGAACATCTTCGTGATCACGATGATCATCGGCATCGGAGTCGACTACGGGATCCACGTCATCCATCGCTATCGCGAAGAGGAGCGGCTCCCCGGTGGCGACCCCGCGGCCGCCGTCGAAGAGACCTCACGCGGCATCTTCCTCGCCGCCCTGACCACCATCGCCGGCTTCGGCTCGCTCGCCACGTCGCACTACCCCGGCCTCATCTCGATGGGGTTGGTCTCGATCCTGGGAACCCTCGCGACCGCCCTGGTCGCGATCGTCGTGATTCCCGCCTACCTGTCCCTGCGCAGCAGCCCGCCGCTCGCGGAACGCGCAAAGTAGGAAGGCACCACCTACTCCCGCAGTTGGGGACGTGCTGAAGCCCGTCATCCCCGCCCCTTCCGTCGAGCCCCGGCTGCCGGGCTGGAGCGTGTCCCCGGCGTACCCCACGGGTTGGCGTGGTCGTCTCCCGCAGCTGGGGACATGCTGAAGCCCGTCAACCCCGCCCCCGCTGTCGAGCCCCGGCCGCCGGGCTGGAGCGTGTCCCCGGCGTACCCCCGGTGGTAGACGGCGCGGTGCTCAGCGCCGGCGCAGCAGAAAGAGCAGCACCGGCCCGGCGGCGAAGCCGGCGAGGTGCGCATACCAGGCGGTGCCGCCGGCGAGTGATCCCGGCGGGGCGGAGAGCGCCCCGTAGAGCTGCAAC
>JAGPDF010000070.1 GCA_018057705.1 Thermoanaerobaculia bacterium
ACCGGCGACGGCGACTGCTGCTCGATCGGCGCCGGCCACTGGCTGCATGCGGCGCGCTACAACATGGATCTGACCGTGATGATCTTCGACAACAGCGTCTACGGGCTGACCAAGAAGCAGACCTCGCCGACGACGCCGCTCGGTCTCTCGACCAACACCCATCCGGACGGCGCCTTCCTGCCGCCGCTCGACGTCGCCGCGACGACGCTCGGCTTCCCGAACGTTTCGTTCGTGGCGCGCACCGTCGACTGGAATCCAGCTCATCTGCAGGCGACGCTCGCCACCGCATCGCGCCACGTGGGCACGAGCTTCGTCCACATCCTGCAGCGCTGCCCGACGTACACCCCGAAGATCTTCGAGTCGCTGCGCAACGATCCGGATCGCATCCTGCTGCTGACCCATGCCGGCGGCGTGCCGGTCGAGCCGGCGGTCGAGCGCATGTACAAGAACCGGCAGGAGCACGACCCGAGCGATCTCGCTGCGGCCCGCGCTCTAGCCAGTGGCGGCGACCGCCTCGCCATCGGCCTGCTCTACCGCAACCCCGACGCCCCGCGCTACGACCAGTACACGGTGCGCGGCCTCGGCATGAGCCGCGAACAGAAAGTCGCGGCGATCGAGCGTGAGCTCGACCGCTTCGCGATCTAGAGGTGGCTATCGTGGCGACTGCGACCCCGGCGACACCCGACGAGCTTCGGCGATTCCACTACGGCGATCCCGCGGCCCAGGCGACGCCGCTGCCGCGGGGCGTGCTGCCCGCGGCGCTCGAGCCGTTTCGTGGCAAGCCCGTGCGCAGCGGTTGGCCGCTCTTGGCCGACCTCGATGCGGCCGGCGAGGGTTGGCTGCGTCCGCTGGCGCTCGCCGAGCGTGCGCAGCTCGCCTCCGGCAAGCTCGAGTTCCCACCGGGCGCGACGCTGGTCGACTTCAGCCGCCGGGCGCCGCTGGCGCTCGCGGCGCTCGCTGCCCGGCGCCGTCTGAGGGTCGCCCGGGCCGCATTCGCCGGCGAGGCGCAGGAGCTCGCCGCGACCGCCGAGGCGCTGCTGGCCGCCGATCGAGCGCGGCGTCCCGAGGGCGTCGCCGAGCGAACGCGGGGTGGAAGCATGGGCGCTCTGGGGTCGCGCTTCGTCGACACCACCCAGTTGGCGAACGTCGTCGGGCGCCGGCGCGGCGGAGCACCCCTCCCCGAAACGCGGCGGCTGCGGCTCGAAGCGGCTCGCGACCGGCTCGCCGCCTTCGAGACCGCCGGAGAACCGCTCTGGATCGTCCCGCACGACGGGATCCTGACCGACCTGGTGGCTCCGGCGCAGGTGGCGGCGGAAGGACACGATCTGTGCACGGTGGCAGGCGCCGCCTTCGACGAAGCGACCCGCGACGTCGTCGAGCTGGCTCGTGCCGTCCGCGTCGTCCGTCTCGAGGCCGCGGAGGCGTTCGTGCCCGAGCGTCACGAAGCCTGGCTCGATCGGTTCGACTGGCGCAGTCTCGCGGCCCAGGAGCTCCAGCTGGTGTCGCCGATCCTCGTCCTCTTCGCCGGTGTCGAGCCCTTCCTCCATGCGCTCTCCGCCCTCTCGGCGCTGCTGCTCTCCGGGCGCCCGGTGCAGATCGTCGTGCTCTCCGGCGAAGCGCCGCAGCAGGACCCGCTCTCCTATCGCCTCGAGCCGGCCTACCTCGGCGTCGCCCATCGGCAGGCTTTCGTGCAGCAGGGCTCGCTCGCCTTCCCGCTGCCCCTGGCTGCCGGTTTCGACCGGGCTCTTTCCGGGCGGCGAGCCGGACTGCACGTCATCGACGCCCCCGACTCCCGCGAGGGCTCCGACACGGCCGGCGGCGAGCTCGACGCCTGGCTGGTCGCTTCGGCACGGGTCTCGGGCCGCGCTGCACCGCTCTTCCGTTTCGACCCGGAAGCCGGGTCGAGCTGGGCCCGGCGCCTGCACTTCGACGAGAATCCCGAGCCTTCGGCCGATTGGCCGAGCGAACCGCTGCTGGTCGCGACCCGCTCCGCCGCAGGCGCCACCAGCCCGGCTGGTGCCGCGGGTTCGGCTGGCGCGGCGGCCTCGGGGACCCCGGGTGCGGCCGCTGCCGCCGGGGCGCCCGCGACAGCAGCCTTCACCTTCGCCGACGCGGCGCTCCTCGACCCTGCCTGGAAGACGCACTTCGCCCTCGCGGGCGGCCCGGCGGTGCCGGCCGGAGAGCTTCGCCCGCTCGCCGACTGGATGGACCTCGACGAGGAAGAGAGTGTCCGCCACCTGCCGTTCGTCTGGGGGGCCGACAACGAAGGCGCCCTGCATCGCCTGGTTGTGTCGCGCGTTCTGGCGCTCGCGACCCGCGATCGACTGGCCTATTGGCGCACGCTCGAGGAGCTCGCGGGCGTGCGCAACGAGCATGTGGAAGTTGCCGTCGAACAGGCGAGGAGCGAAGCGGCCGGGCGCGCGGCGCGCGAGCGTGAAGAGCTCGTGGCACGCCATGCCCGCGAGCTCGAGAGTCTGCGCGCGACCTCCGACCAGCGCGCCGTCGACCGGCTGATCTCGACACTCTTCGAGATCGCTCCGACCACGGCGGGCGCGATGGCGCCCGCACCGCAGGGGCGCTCGGCCGCGGCGGCACCGGACGCGACCGCAGCGCCGTCGGCGGGCGCCGCGCCGGCAACGACGCCGGCGGCTGCCGCGGCTCCGGCGGCGCCGACGGAGGATGTTGCCGAAGAGGCCTGGATCGACACCGTGCTCTGTACCTCGTGCGACGAGTGCATCCGAAAGTCGCCGGGTATCTTCGCTTACAACGCCGACAAGCAGGCCTTCGTGAAGAATCCCCGCGGTGGGAGCTTTCGCGACCTGGTGATCGCCGCCGAAGCCTGCACGGCGAAGATCATCCACCCCGGCACGCCCTGGAATCCGGCGGAGCCCGACCTCGAAAGCTCGCGCACACGTGCGCGGGCTTTCGCCTGAAGGACGCGAATGGAAGGAGTGGCCATCGCGGCGGCGGTCCTGGGGGGGCTCGGCCTGCTCTTCGGAGGGGTGCTGGCGCTCGCCGATCGCTTCCTCAAGGTGGAGGAGGACCCGCGGATCGAACAGGTCGAGCGTCTTCTGCCGGGTTCCAACTGTGGCGCCTGTGGTCAGCCCGGCTGCCGTGGTCTGGCGGAGCGCATCGTCGCCGGCGAGCAGCCGCCTTCGAAGTGCACGGTCTCCTCTCCCTCCGGCCTCGACGCCATCGCCGACTTCCTCGGCGTCGATGTCGGTGCCGCCGAAAAACAGGTGGCGCGCATCCATTGCGGCGGCGGCCTGGGGCGCGCCCGGATGCTGGCGAGCTACGAGGGGGAGAGCAGCTGTCGCGGCGCCCACCTCGTGGGGGGCGGCGGCCTCGAATGTTCCTGGGGCTGTCTGGGTCTGGCCGACTGTGTCCGCGCGTGCACTTTCGACGCCATGCGGATGAACGGCTCGCGCCTGCCGGTCGTCGATGTCGCGAAGTGCACCGCCTGCGGCGACTGCGTCGTGGCTTGCCCACGCGCTTTGATCGACATCGTACCGCTCGCCCATCCGCTCATCGTGCAGTGCCGCGCACCGCTCGCCGCCGAGGCGGCGCGGCATCTGTGCAGCGCGGCGTGCGACGCCTGCGGGCGTTGCGCTGCCGACGCCGCGCCCGGGCTCGTGCGCATGGTCTCGAACCTCCCCGTCATCGACTATGCCGCCGGCGGCCCGGCCGCTCCGGCAGCGACGTATCGCTGTCCCACCGGCGCGATCCGCTGGGTGATCGGCGACCAGTTCCAGGAAGACGAAGCCTCGGTGAGGAGCGTGCATGTCTGAATCCGGCAGTTCGCGCCCGCTTCTCGAGCGGCTCTTCGGTGGTGGCGGCTCCCGCCGAGCGGCGGAACCCGGACGGCCGTTCTTCGGCACCGGGCTCGCGGCGTTCGCCGAGGTGGCGCGGAGCGCGGGTGCGCGCCTGGTGGTGGGCGACGGGTTGGCGGGCGAGCCGGCGCTCGCTGGCAGCTTGAGCGGCGCCCTGACGGGCGGAATGGCGACGGCTCTCGGCCTGGCTCTGGGTGGCGAGCGCGTGGCGCTCGTCCTCGGCGAGAGCGAGCTCGCGGCGAGCTTTGCGCTCGCCCGGGAAGCGGTGAGGCGGCGTGCTCCGTTCTGCATCGGCCTCGTCTCGGGGTCTCTCCTGGGTGCCCAGCGGGCAGCCGAAGCCGGCATGGCGGTCCTCGTCCCCGGCTCGGTGGGCGAAGCGGTGGATCACACCTGCGCGGCGATCCTCGCCGCCGAGTCGGCACTCGTGCCGGTCGTCGTGGCGCTCGACGGTCCGACGCTCGCCGGTGCCGTGCAGGAGGCCGCGCTCCCCGAGATCGCCCTGCTCGGACGGCTCCTCGGCCACCCGGCCGACAACGTGCACTGCGATGGCGCCGCCCTTCGTGAGCTCTTCGGCGAGCACCGCCGGCGCATCCCGCGCGGGCACGACGCCGGTCGCTCTGTCCGGCTGGGTGGCGAGCCCGGGCCGCAGGCGGCGAGCGCCGCCTACGCCGCGGAGCGGATCTTCTTCACGCCCGATCTCGCGCGGCATGTGGACACGGCGCTCTCGCGAGTCGCCGAGTCCACGGGCCGGCCGCTGCCGGCGGTGGCCGGGTCGAAGCTGGGACGGGTCGATCTCGGAATCGTGGCGTGCGGCGCCTTCGCCGAAACAGCAAGCGCCCTGGCCGCTGCTGCCGGGCGCCCGGGTCCGCGCCTCGCCGTGGTGGCGCTCCGCCGCTTCGCTCCGCTGCCGGAGGCCGAGCTCGCCGAGCTCGTCGGCGGCTGCCGCAAGCTGGCGGTGCTCGAGCGCCTCGACGGCGCGACGGGAGCCGGCGCCGGCATACTCACGGCGACGTTGCGCCGAGGACTTACCTCTACGGGTGCTGGTGTCGGTGCGGACATCGAGCTCGCGACGATCGGTGTCGCCGGGGAGAGCGCGACACTCCGTGCTGCCGACCTCGCCGCCGCTTGCCGCGTCCTGGCTGAACGCTTCCGGCCGCTGCTCCTGCCCGGCCTGCGGACTGCGGCGAGCGACGCCTATCCCAAGCGCCGGGCACTGCAAGACCGCTTCCGTCGCGATCTGCCCGGCTGGGACGAGCTCTCGGCCCACGGCGAAGGCGATCTCGATCTGCGCCCCGCCGGCGGCGTCACGTTGCGCTTCGAGCGCCGGTTGGGGAACGGTGAGCTGGCGCGAGCCTCCGCCCGGCTCCTGGGCACCGTGTTGGGGGGGCACCTGCGCTCCCGGCTGGAGCTCGCGGCCCCCGCCGCCGGCCTGGCGGAACACGACTGGCTGATCTGGGCGCCCGAGCCGTTCGCCGATCCGGGCGAGCCCCCGGCGGCCGATCTCGAGTTCCAGTTCGTGCGGCCACCCGAGGGTGGAGCGCGCGACCTCTTCCTCGGTGCGCTCGTGGCGCTCGTCGCGCGGCGGACCGGGCGCCCACTCAAGGAGCGCGTGCTGCGCGCGGTCGCAGAGCAGCTCCACGCGGAATGCGCGGCCGACGAGCTCGAGGCGCATGCGGCCGACCTGCTCGCGGGCTTCGCGGAGCCTGAGGTCGCGCTGCGCCCGTTCCTCGCGACGGGGCCATCGAAACCTCGCACCGCAACGCCGCCGCGCGCGAGTGGGAGAAGTCGGGCCGCGGTCGACTCGGCGGGCGGCGGCACTGGGGCGATTGGAGCCATCGGAGATGGGGCGCGCTTCTGGGATCAGATTGGTCTGCCGCTCGGCGAGGGCGCCGGCGACGAGCTGCTCCCCGACCCGACGCTCGCGCTCGCCGCCTTGCCGGCCCTCTCGTCTCCGGTCGGAGCGTCGGACTTCCCCGGACAGCCGACCTTCCTGCCCGAGAAGTGCACCGGCTGCGCCGCTTGCTGGACACTCTGTCCGCACAGCGCGATCGAGGTGAACGCGCAGCCGATCGCGCAACTCCTCGAGGCTGGAATTGCGGCCGTCGGTCGCAGCGGCCGCTCCGCCGAAGGGCTTCGCCGTTTCACGCGCAAGCTCGCGGAGCGCATCGCGTTCGAGGCGGCGACGCGGCATGGCGGGACGCTCGGCGAATGGCTGGTGAGCGCCGCGGGGGCCGTCTTCGCCGCGGCGGCGCTCGCGCCGGAGCGCCTGGCCGAAGCGCGCGCCGCGCTGGCGCTGGTCGCCAGCGAGATCGGCGTGCTGCAGGTCGCGGCGACGCCGGAGCTCTATTTCTCGAGCGCCGGTACCGCCCTGGCCGACGGTGCGCTCCTGGTACTCGCGGTCGACCCTGACCGCTGCACCGCGTGCGGGATCTGCGTCGCCGAGTGCGCTCCGGAGGCGCTGGTTCGCCAAGCGGTGTCGGCGGCACCGGCAGACGGTGCCCCGGCGCGGCTGGCCGCGGAACGCGCCACGATTCACGCCCTCGATCTCCTGCCGGCGTCCGACAAGGCTGCGGTCGAACGCGTCGCGGCAGCGCCCAAGCTCGGCCCTCTGGCGGCGGCGCTCCTCGCCCCCGAAGGCGTGGTGCCGCTCGCCGGCTTCGATCGCGCCCGGCCCGGGTCCGCTTCGCGGCTCGCGGTTCGCCAGGCGTTCGGGCTGCTGGCGCGGGCGCTCGCGCCGCGCCGCGCCGCCCAGCGGGCCGAGCTGCAGAAGCTCGGCGAGCGGCTCGCCGAGGCGGTCCATTCGACCCTGGGAAGAGCGCTTCCGGATCGCGATCTCGCGGCGCTCTCGCGCGGTCTCGACTCGGCGGGCGGCGGCGTCGTCGATCTGGGCGAGCTCGCCACCCGCCTGGCCGGAGTCGTCACGAGCGAACGCGTCGATGTCTCCCGTCTGGGTCATCTGGTGGAGGCGGCGCGCGCGGTGGCCGACCTGGGTGCCCGCCTGGGTGCGGGCGACGATGCCCTGAGCCCGCTCTTTTCCGTCGTCGTCGGTCCGGGCGAGGCGCTCTCCTGGGCGCGACAGTTCCCCGACAATCCGTTCGGGGTTCCGGCGACCGTGGCGGTCTCGGCGCCGATCGCCTTGGCGCGTGGCCTGGCGATCGCCGAGACCGAACGCGCCGTCGCCGCGGCCCGTGTGCTGCGCCGCGCGCGCCTCGAGCTCGAACGGCCGCAAGAGGCGCGGCTCGCGCCGGAGCTCCTCGCGCGTCTCGCCTGGGGCGACCTCGACGCGGCCGAACGCACTTTCGCCGTTCCGATCGTCGTGCTGATCGACGAATCGGCCGGCGATGACGAGGCCGGCGCCGCCAACGCGCTGCTCGCGGCCGCGTTGCCGGTCGCCGTGGTCACGCTCGATGGCGGCTACGGTCGCGGACCGCGCTCGGCCTGGTGGGCGATCGCGGTGACCGCTGCCAGTGCGGGAGAGGGGATCGTGGCGCACGCGGCGATCGCCGGGGATGCCGCCGGTGGCGCCGGCGGCAGTGGGATGGCGCCACTGGCCGAGGCCTGGACGGCATTCGCGACCGGTGAGCGGAGCGCGCTCGTCCGCGTGCTCGCGCCGTCCTGGGTGTCCCGAGCGGCGCCCGGCGGCGCGGTGGAACCCTTTGAAGATTACGTCTTGGATCGTGCCCGGAGGGCGGTGGAGGCCCGTGAGTTCCCCCTGGGTTGTCGCACTGCGGCAGCCCCCTCCACCCCCACCGCTCTCCGGGTCGATCCATTTTCTGCCAGAGAGGCTCGCACCGTCGTCCACGATGCCGAGCTCGCGGCGCTCGAAGTGCGCCACCGTGCCGAGCTCGCGGGTCTCGAGACCGAGCTCCGTCACAGGCTCGCCGAGCGCGCCCGCACGCGACTGCTCGAGCTCGCAGCGCACCGCTCGGCCGAGATCTCCGATGGCGCCAAGAGCACCGATCGCGCGGAATCGCCGAGGGCCTCATGAGCCACGGTCGTACCTTCCGGCACGGCATTCATCCCGAGGAGCACAAGGAGGCGACCGCCGCCCTCGCCGTCGAGCGCATGCCGTTCGTCGAGCGCTACATCCTGCCGCTCTCGCAGCACGCCGGCGCGCCGTCGCGGCCTCTCGTCGAAGTCGGCCAGCAGGTGCGGCGCGGGCAGGCGATCGCCGAAGCCGTCGGTTTCATCTCGACGACGCTGCACGCCTCGGTCGACGGCCAGGTGGTGGCGATCGCTCCACGCCCGCACCCGTCGGGCAAGCTCGTGCCGGCGATCGAGGTCGTCGCCGACCGCTCCTCGCCGCAGCGCCTCGCCGCCGCGCTCGAGCTCGGCGGAGCGCTCGATCCGTTTCATCTGTCGCACGAGAGGTTCGTCACCGAGTTGCAGTTGGCGGGACTCGTCGGGCTGGGCGGCGCCGCCTTTCCGACGCACGTCAAATACCGCGTGCCGGAGGGCGGCAGGATCGAACGCCTGTTGGTGAACGGCTGCGAATGCGAGCCGTTCCTGACCTCCGATCACCGCCTGATGCTCGAGCGCACCGCCGCCGTCGTGCGCGGTGCCGGGATCGCCGCCTACCACCTCGGGGCGAAGCTCGTCGTGTTCGGCGTCGAGCACAACAAGCCCGACGCCATCGCCGCACTCGAGCGCGCTGTGGCCGAGGCAACTGCCGCGCGCGCTGGAGCCGCGCCCGGCGAACAGCCGGAAATGCGCGTCGTCGGGCTCGCCGTCAAGTACCCGCAGGGTGCCGAGAAGATGCTCATCCGCGCCGTGTGGGGCGAAGAGGTGCCCTCCGGCAAGCTCCCGCTCGATCTCGGCATCGTGGTCAATAATGTCGCCACGATGGCGGCGATCGCCGACTGGTTCGACCTTCGCCGGCCGCTGGTCGAACGCCTGGTCACCGTTGCCGGCCCGGGCGTCCGCCGGCCGGCGAACCTCCTCGTGCCTTTGGGCACGCCGGTGCGCGCGGTGCTGGAGCATTGCGGCGGGCTCGACGAGGCGACGCGCGAGGTGGTCATGGGCGGACCGATGATGGGGACGCCGCTCGCGAGCCTCGACGTCCCGGTCATCAAGGGCACTTCGGGGCTACTCGCCTTCACCGACGCCGAGGCGCGGCTTCCTGCCGAGTACTCCTGCATCAAGTGCGGACGGTGCGTCGAGGCCTGCCCCCAGTTCCTCAATCCGTCGCGCCTCGGGCGGCTGGCGCGCGCCGGCCGTTTCGACGAGTTGGTGAGCTATCACGCCACCGACTGCGTCGAATGTGGCTCCTGCAGCTTCGCCTGCCCCTCTGGAATTCCGATCGTGCAGCTGATTCGCGTCGCCAAGGGCGCCCTGCGCGAGCGCGCCGCCCAGGTCCAGGCGGCCGCTGTCCCGCCTGGCGGGAGCCCACCGAAGTCGTGACCCACGCTCCCGAACCGCAACTCGTCGTCCAGCCGGCGCCGTTCCTGCGGCCGCAGGTTTCGACGCCGCGCATCATGGGCGACGTGCTGATCGCGCTGGCACCTGCATTCGCCGCCGGCCTCTGGTTCTTCGGTCTTTCGGCGCTCCTGGTGGTTCTGGCTTCGACCGCCGCCTGTGTCGCCACCGACTGGGCCCTCGGTGGAGGCAAGCAGCTCGCCGACCTCTCGGCGTTGGTCACCGGCGTTCTCGTTGGCCTCATTCTGCCGCCGTCGCTGCCGCTCTGGATGGCGGCACTCGGCGGCTTCGTGGCCATCGCCCTGGGCAAGGCGGCCTGGGGCGGGCTGGGCCACAACCTCTTCAACCCGGCGCTCGTCGGCCGCGCCTTCCTGCAGGCGGCTTTCCCGATCGCCCTGACGACCTGGGTGGCGCCGCAGGGACTGCTCGCGCTCTACAGCGGCAACCTCGCGCTGCCCTTCATGAGCGCGCCGGCAGACGCCGTGACCAGCGCCACGCCGCTCGGCCAGATGAAGTTCCTGGCTGCCCCGACACCGCTCACGGATCTGTTCTGGGGCAACGTCTCGGGTTCGATCGGCGAGACCAGCGGCGCTGCGATCCTGCTCGGTGGCCTCTATCTGGTCGCGCGGCGCGCCTGCGACTGGCGGTTGCCTGCCGGCATGCTCGGCGCTGCGGCCCTCCTCGCCGAGCTCTTCCACCAGCTCGCGCCGGCGAAGTACCCGGGCGCTCTCTTCACGCTGCTCTCGGGCGGACTCCTCCTCGGGGCGGTCTTCATGGCGAGCGATCCGGTGACCTCACCCCTCTCGCCGCGCGGCGCCTGGATCTTCGCCGCCGGCGCCGGCGTCCTCGTGGTGCTCATCCGGTTCTGGGGTGGGCTGCCCGAAGGGGTGATGTACGCCATCCTGCTGATGAACGCCGCCAGCCCGTTGATCGACCGCGGCCTGCAGTCGCGGGTCTTCGGCGCACGAGGGCCGAAGGAGAGCCGATGAGCGACGCGGTCCCCTCGCCGCGCGCTGGATCGCTGCGGCTCATCGCGACGCTCGCCATCGCCGGCCTCTTCTCCGGCATCTCGATCGTCGTCGCCTACCGCGCCACGCTGCCGCGGATCCAGGCGAACCAGCGCGCGGCGCTCGAGCGCGCGGTGTTCGAGGTCCTGCCGGGCACGGTGCGTCTCGAACGCCTCGCCTGGGACGGCGCGAAGCTCGCCGCCGGTGAGGCCGGGAAGGGCGCGCTTCAGGAATCGATCTTCGCCGGCTACGGCGCCGACGATGCCCTCGTGGGGTTCGCCGTGCCGGGCGCCGGCGCGGGCTTCGCGGACACCATCAAGCTGATCTACGGACTCGACCCGACGGGCGGCCGTGCCCTCGGCATGACCGTTCTCGAGAGCCGGGAAACTCCCGGCCTCGGCGACAAGATCTACAAGGACGCGAAGTTCGTCGCCGAGTTCCGCACCCTCGTGGTCGAGCCGGTGATCGAGCTCATCAAGGGACACGGCGACAAGGCAAACCAGGTCGACGCCATCACCGGCGCGACGATCTCGTCGCGGGCCGTGGTCAAGATCCTGAACCAGACGAACACCGTCTGGCGGCCGCGCATCGCGGCGCTCGCCGCGCAGCCCCCGGCGGCGCCCGGCGACGCGAGCCGCACGGTGCCGGCGCTCGTGCCTCCGGACGCGCAGCGCGGCGGGCCGGTTCCCGGCGGCAGGGCGGGAGAGAAGCCATGAGTGCCGAGAAGGCGCGCTACGTGCCCGAGCTCACCAAGGGGTTCTTTCGCGAGAACCCGATTTTCGTGCAAGTGCTCGGCATGTGCCCGGCGCTCGCGGTCACCAACTCCGCCCTGAACGGCGTCGTGATGGGCGCCGCGTCGACGTTCGTGCTGGTGATGTCCTCCCTCATGATCTCGGCGCTGCGCAGGGCGATTCCGAGTCAGGTGCGCATCTCCACCTACGTCGTGGTGATCGCGACCTTCGTGACCGTGGCCGATTTCACCCTGCAGGCGCTCATGCCGGCGGCGCATCACGAGATGGCCGCTTTCATCTCGCTCATCGTGGTCAACTGCGTCATTCTGGGGCGTGCCGAAGCGTTCGCGTCGAAGAACCCGGTGTTGCTCTCGATCGCCGACGCGCTCGGCATGGGGATCGGTTTCGCCTTCGCCCTGGTGACCATCGGTTCGGTGCGCGAAGTGCTGGGCAGCGGAACCCTCTTCGGATCTCCGGTCCTCGGACCGGGATTCGAGCCCTGGGTGGTGATGGTCCTGCCGCCGGGCGGCTTCCTGGTGCTGGGCGTCCTGCTGCTCGGTCTCGCCAAGATCGCCGAGATCCGCGACCGCGCCGCCGCTCGACGGTCGCCCGCGGCCGGGGAGGAACCGCGATGAGCACGAAGCTCCTCACGATCTTTTTCAGCGCGCTGCTGATCAACAACTTCACGCTGAGCTACTTCCTCGGGCTCTGTCCGTTCTTCGGCGTCTCCGGGCGCCTGCAGACCGCCTTCCGGCTCGGCATCGCCAATACCTTCGTTTTGATCATCACCTCTTTCGCCACCTGGGCGCTCAACACCTATGTCCTGGTGCACGCCCCCTACCTCTCGCTGATCGCCTACATCCTGGTCATCGCCTCGACGGTGCAGTTCGTCGAGATGGTCATCAAGAAGACCCTGCCGGCCCTCTTCCGCGCGCTCGGCATCTATCTGCCGCTGATCACCACCAACTGCGCGATCCTGGGCTTGGCGCTCTTCCAGACCAGCCGCGGCTACGGTCTGATCGAGGGGCTGGTGTTTGCCGTCGCTTCCGGCCTGGGTCTGATGCTGGCGCTCGTCCTGATGGCCGGTCTGCGCGAGGAGGCCGAGCTCTCGAGCGTGCCCCGGCTGCTGCGAGGCACAGCCATGAGCTTTCTCATCGCCGGCATTCTCTCGCTCGCCTTCATGGGTTTCGCGGGGCTGTTCGGAGGGTCGTGATGCGCGACATCCTGGCCGTCTTCGGTCTGGCCGCCGCGGCGGCACTTTGGGTTGTCGTCCAGCGTCTCGCCTTGCGCGCCGATCCGCAGAATCCCGGCGTGAAGCGCGACTGTGGCGGCACCTGCAACAGCTGCGACAAGTCCTGCGATGAGTGAGCCGGCGGCGACCCGGGCGCGGGGCCGGCTGGCGCGCGGCGCCCTGCTTTTGGTCGTCGCGCTGGTCGTCGTCCAACTCGTGCGCGCCGTGCGCGCCTCCCGGTTCACCACCTTCTCTGGCGAGGCGATGGCCACGACCTGGCAGGTGACGCTCCCCGAAGGCGGCGATCGGGAAGCCGCGGCCGCCGCCGATGCCTGCTTCGCGCTCTTTCGTCGCCTCGATCTCGAGCTCTCCGAGTGGAAAGAGGGATCGCCGCTCTCGGCGGTGAATCGTGCCGCGGGGCTGCGCCCGGTGCAGGTTCCACAAGAGCTCTTCGCGCTCGTCGAGCGGTCGCTCGAGATCGCGGAAGCGACCGAGGGCGCGTTCGACCCCTCCTGGGCGGCGCTCTGGGGCCTGTGGGACTTTCGCGCCGAAGTGCCGTCCGTACCGTCAGCCGAAGCGATCGCGGATCGCCTCGCCCGGGTCGACTACCGCAGGGTGGTGCTGGACTCCGCCGCCCGGACGATCTTCCTTCCGGCCGCCGGAATGAAGCTCGGGCTCGGCGCTATCGCCAAGGGTTACGCTCTCGAACGCGCCGCAGCGCTCCTCGGCGAGCGCGGCTTCGAGGACTTCCTGCTGGTCTCCGGCGGGCAGGTCTACGCGCGCGGCACCCGCGGAGGGAGGCCCTGGCAGGTGGGCGTGCGCGACCCGCGCGGGGCGCGGGACGAGGTCTTCGCCACCCTGCCGCTCGCGGGAAGCTCGCTCTCGACCTCGGCCGACAACGAGAGCTTCTTCGTCGTCGACGACGTGCGCTACCACCACATTCTCGATCCGAAGACCGGTTGGCCCTCCAGAGGACTGCGCAGCGCGACGGTCCTGCACCCCGACCCGACCCTGGCCGACGCGCTCTCGACCGCGGTCCTGGTGCTGGGGCAGGAGCGCGGGTTGGCGGTCGCTGCGAGGCTCGGCGCCGGAGCGCTGCTGGTCGACGATCGCGGCGAGCTCACCATGACGCCGGACATTCGATCGCGTCTTTCCCTGCTGCACCCGCCGCGATCCGTGGAGTGACGGTGTCGCCATCCGGCGCGTGGGAGGTGTCCTCCCCCGTCGTTCAGGGGGAGACGACGCCTGCGTAGTTTCTACCGAGGCGATCGCCCCGAGTGCAGGTAGAACTCCCCCTTCACCCCGTCCTTCCGTAGCGCTAGTTTCGATTCTTGAACCCGCCCGCTCGGGTGGGGGCCCCGACGCGCTCGTCGGGTGTAGGCTCGTTGCAGGCAAATCCGGAAGAATACTCATCAGTTCCGGGACCGGAGAAGGCATTTTCCTTTCCGGACAAGGAGGAAGAGGCGATGCGAGCGAACCGAACAGTCTTCATGCTGCTGGCGTTGGCGGTCACCGCGACGGTCGCGGGCGCCCAGACCGGCGAGGTGGCCGCGGCCACGTACGTGGGCTCCGAGACCTGCCTCGAATGCCACGACACCGTCGGAGCAACGATGGGGGCGCACGGCACGCCGGCCTTCGCCAAGCTGAGCGACCACGGCTGCGAGTCCTGCCACGGCGCGGGCTCGATCCATGCCGAAGACCCGGATGTCGTCGCGAACCGGCCGACGATGAAGGGCAAGAGCGCCGCCGAGAAGTCGGCGACCTGCCAGGGCTGCCACGACGGCCGCGCGCAGTTCTTCTGGTCGGGCAGCACGCACGAGACGCGGAACGTCTCCTGCACCGACTGCCACTCCGTGCACTCTCCGAAGTCGGAGAAGGCCCAGCTCGTGGAGTCGACGATGCTGGAGCAGTGCTTCTCCTGCCACAAGAACGTCCGCGCCGACCTGTGGAAGAACTCGCACCACCCGATCCGCGAGGGCAAGATCTCCTGCAGCGATTGCCACAATCCGCACGGCACCCAGACCGCCAAGATGGTCCTCGGCGAGTCGGTGAACGAGCTCTGCTACACCTGCCACACCGAGAAGCGCGGACCGTTCATCTGGGAGCACGCGCCGGTGCGTGAGAGCTGCCTGAACTGCCACACCCCGCACGGCTCGAACCACATCAAGCTGCAGAAGACCTCGGTGCCGTACATCTGCCAGCAGTGTCACTCGAACACCCGGCACCCCGGCACGATCTACGACAACACCAAGCTGCCGACGGACGACAATCCGACCACCGGCAGCAACCGAATCTTCAATCGGGCCTGCCTCGATTGCCATGCGGCGATCCACGGCAGCAACCATCCTTCGAGTCCGTACCTCGGGTACTAGGAGCTACGACATGCGCGCGCACATTCCATTTCGCATGACGCTGGCCGGCGTCCTCCTCCTGGCCGGAGCCGCCGTCGCGGACGAGGGCACCGGCTTCACTCTCAAGATGGATCGGCTCGACCTCGCCGTCTACGACGTCGACGTCGACACCGATTCCTCGAAGTTCAACGAGTACCGCGACTGGTCGACCGGTTTCGCCATCCCCAAGATGAAGATCTCGGGCGAGGACGAGAAGGGCCGCTACCTGGAGTTCAAGAGCACCTGGATCGGACGCCGGGACGCCCGCTACACCCTCGACTACGGGGTCTCCGGCAAGTGGTCGATGATGGTCGACTACAACAAGATCCCGCATCGTTTCGGCAACAATGGCCTGATCCTGTTCTCCGAGACCTCGCCCGGGCGCTGGCAGATCGCCGACAGCATCCAGCAGTCGCTGCAGAACACGCTGGTTCAGCAGTTCGCGACCGACAAGAGCAAGATCACCTACGCCTATCTCGACCGGTTGATCACGCCGTATTTGAACGCCGCGAACACGATCGATCTCGACCTGCAGCGCGATCGCACGCGGGCGGTCGTCGAAGTCGGGCAGATGGGCCGCATGGCCTGGAAGCTCGACTACGCCCACGAGAACCGGACCGGCAACCGTCCCTACGGCTCGTCGTTCGGCTTCGGCAACGTGGTCGAGCTCCCCGAGCCGATCGACTACGCGACCGACAACGCCACGCTGTCGGGTGAGCTCAAGGGCAAGAAGGGCGGCCTCACCTTCGGCTATCGCTACTCGACCTTCAAGAACGACGTCGATTCGTTGATCTTCGACAATCCGTTCCGAATTTCCGACTCGACCGACGCCTCGGCCTATCAGGCGCCGGGCAGCGCCTCGGTGGGCGGGGCGGCGATCGGCCAGGCCGATCTCGCGCCGGACAACGAGGCCGGGACGCTGTTCGTGAACGGCCGGCTGCGCGCCGGTTCGTGGAGCATGAACGGCGCGCTGAGCTACAACCAGATGACGCAGAACGACGATCTGGTGCCGTACACGCTGAACTCGGCGATCCGCGGCATCGGCTTCAATCACGCGACCTTCGCGGCCAACGACGTGGCCAATCTGCCGACCTCGCAGGCCGATACCCAGGTGGACGTCCTGAGCTTCTACGGGTCGGCCAACGGCAAGCTCGGTGACGCCTTCACGCTCGGTTTCAAGGTCCGCTACTACGACTACGACAACGGTTCCTCGCGGATCGAGTTCCCGGGCTACGTGCGCTATCACGGCGTCTGGGAGGAGATCGGCCGCGTCACGGTGCCGTTCTCCTACACCGTCGAGGACATCGGAGCCGATCTGGGCTGGAACATCGGCGAGGCGAGCCGGCTGGGTCTGGCGTACAACCGGCAGAGCTGGGATCGCGACTACCGCGAGATCGAGGAGAGCGACGAGGACGTCCTCAAGCTGACCTACGACACGCGGATCGGCGCTTTCCAGATCCGGGCCTTCTACGAGATGGGTGACCGCTCGATCGGCGAGTATTCGACCGAGGCGCAGGAGTTGAGCTTCATCCACCCGGAAGGGATCAACAACCTGCCGGCGCTGCGCAAGTACGACGAAGCGGCGCGCCAGTACGATGGCTACGGAGTGCAGGGCTGGTGGTATGCGACCGAGTCGATGGACCTGTCGTTCGGTGTCAACACCCGCGACGACGACTACGACGAGAGCCGCTTCGGCCTGGTCGCCGACGAGGTGCTGCAGTACAACGCCGAGATCAACTTCGCGGTCACCCCCGGCAGCAACCTCTACTTCTTCTACCAGCGCTCGGAGCGCGAGGTCTACCAGCGTTCGCGGCAGTCGGGAGCCACGCCCTCGACCAATCCGCTCGACGACTGGGACGTCACCTTCGACGAGGAGAACGACACCGCCGGCATCGGCTTCAGCGCGGCGATGGGCGAGCGTTGGGACTTCGACGCCTCGGGTACCTGGAACAAGTCCGACGGACTGGCTGACTTCTTCAGCCCGCCGGGCGGCGCGCCGAATCTCGCGGTCGGCTTCGACGACTACGAGGACATCGAGATCCTGACGGCGCGGGTCACGGTCGACTATGCGATCACCGCGAACCTCTCCGCGGGTCTCGATTACCGCTACGAGGACTACACCCTGGACAGCTTCATCGTCCGCGGTCTCGAGAACTACATGCCGGCCTCGCTGCTGCTGAACGCCAACTACGGCGACTACACGGCGAACGTGGTCGGCCTGCGCTTCAAGATGACCTTCTAGGTTGAGGCGGCCCACGCCGCCGTGAAGAAGGATGCGGACCGCCGATCTTCAGGGATCGGCGGTCTTTTTGTTGCCGCGCAGTCGGATCTCGCTTGCCTGGCGCTGGCTCGTGAGACAGACTTTGGCAATGAACCCGAAGCTCCATGCGCTCCGCCGTCCGGCGCTCGCCGGTGCTCTCGCCCTGTTCGTCGTGAGCGCCGCCGGGGCGGCGGAGGTCGAGGTCGGGCTGGTCACCGGCGGGCAGCAGACGGGCGGCATCAGCACGCGCGAGGGCACGCTCGACCTCGCGGGGGGCCTGCTCTTCGGCGCCACCGTCGGTTGGCGGGTGCGGCCGGACGGGATCGTCGAGCTGGCATGGTCGCGCCAGGGCTCCGAGGCGACCGGCGATCTCGCCACCGGCCCGGAGCGCTTCGACGTCGTCATCGATACGATCGAGTTCGGCGGACTCTGGGAGACCCGTCCGGGAAACCTGCGTCCGTTCCTCGGGCTCTCCGTCGGTGCGACCCGCATCGCCGGCCCCGAGCAGGATTTCGGGGATGGCTGGTATTTCTCTGGTGCCATCGCGGGCGGCGTGCGCTACATGCTGGGCGAGCACGCGCTCCTTCGCCTCGAAGGCCGGGGCACCGGAGTTCTGATTTCGGACGGCGGCGCGCTCGCCTGCTCGTTCCCGCCGGGAGGATGCCGGCTCGGCGTGACCGGCTCGACGCTCGGGGCGTTCTCGGCGCGCCTCGCTGTGGCGGCCCGGTTCTGAATCTCCCGACGGATCCCACCCGCAGGGATCGGGACCGCCCGGTCCTCGTGAGGCAGGATAAGGCGCGTGCGCAAGACCTGCGGAGTTTCGACCCCTGAAATGGAGGAGAAGATGCCTCGTACCAGCGCCACCTGCCGCATTCTGCCGTTCGCGCTCTCGTGTCTCGCTGCGAGCGCTCTCTTCGCCGCGCCTCTCGCCGCCCTGCCGCCGGAGGAGATCGACCTCGGCCAGGTCCTCTCCGGCCAGCCACCCGGCGTGCGCCAGACCGAGCGACTGGCGAAGAAGGCCGACGCCCTGATCGACGAGATCGAGACGGCCCAGGCTCAGGTGCGCGCGACGCTCGCCGCCCACGACACGCTCCTCTTCGGCAATGCCACCGACCTGCGCAAGCCCTATCGTGCCCTCGACAGGGAGATCGAGCGCACCGGCAAACAGCGCGAGGCGGTGCGTCGCCGTGCCGAGCAGGCGAAAGCCGAGTCCACCGACTACTTCCGCGCCTGGGCCGGGAGCCTCCCGCTCATCGAGAACGACGAGCTCAGGGAGCGCAGCGAGGCCCGCCTGCGGGACTCCCGTGCCCGCTTCGACGGCATCATTCAGGCCGGTCTGGACGCCGCAGCGGCGTACGAGCCGTTCATCGGTCGGTTGCGCGACCAGTGGAACTACCTCACCCACGACCTGAACCCCTCGGGTATCGAGAGCCTGCGCCCCGACGCCCAGCAGTTCGCCGAGGAGGGCGAACGCCTGTTCGCGGAGATCGACGACAGCCTCCGTCAGGCGCGCGACTACGTCGCTTCGATCCGCTCGCGCCAGCCCCCACCGCCGCCCCCGCCGACACCCCCGGCACCGGCGCCCCCACCCGTCGCGCCGCAGTAGCTCCCGTCGTCGCTCCCTGTCCCCTTTTCGTTGCCGTTGACGGATGAAGGACAACGGAAGGGGAGAGAGCCATGCCGTCCAAGCCAGCTTGCTGGTGCGCGCCGATACTCTGGGCGATCGCCGTCGCCGCAGCCGCTCACGCCGAGACCGCGGTGCGCATCACCGATCTGCGGCCGGGGGCCTTCTCCGGGGTGCCCGGGCTCGATGCCGCGGTGTTCGCCGACAAGCTCTACTTCGCCGGCACCGGTGACGGAGGCTTCCTGGACCTGTGGGTCTACGACGGCATTCCGCCGGCTACCAAGGTTTCGGGGAGCGACGAGCTCCAGCCGACCTATCTCACGGTCTGGCAGGGCGCGCTCTATTTTCTCGGCGGCCCGACGGGCGACCGTGAGCTCTGGCGCTACGACGGCGTCAATCCTCCGGTCGAGGTCCTCGACCTGCTCGACCCGGGGAGCGGCTCGCCGGCGTTTCTCACTCCGTTCGGCTCCGAGCTCTGCTTTCGCGCTACGCCGTCTGCGGCCGTCGGCGGCGAGCTGGTCTGCTGGGACGGTGCGACGGCCCCCGATGTCTACGATCTGCGCGCCGGCGTCGCGGGCTCCACGCCGGATGCCCTGACGGTCCTCGGCGACCGGCTCTTCTTCAGCGCGCTGGTGGACGACACCGGCAGAGAGCCCTGGAGCCACGAGAACTTCCTGACGCCCGAGCTGGTGGGCGATCTGCGCGCCGGTGCCGCCTCCTCGAGTCCGGCCTCGTTCGTGCAGCACGGTCCGCTGATCCATCTCCGGGCATCGGACAGCGGTGGACAGGGCCGCGTGTGGGTCGACGATGGTGTCGATCCCCCGGCGATGGTGTCGACGACCTTCGACGTCGAAGGGGGGCTGGCGAGTTGGGGCGGCAGGCTCCTGGTCGGTGGCTACGAGGAGGATGGGCCGCAGGGCGAAGGGCCGACCGGACTCTATGTCCAGCGCGCCACGGGCTTCACCTCGACGCCCTGGGCGGGGGGGCCACTGCCCAGCATCAACGGCTTTCTGGCGCACCGCAACGCGCTCTACTTCCGGGCGACTCCGTCGACGAACGAGAGCGATCTCTTCCGCCATTGCGGCAATGGCAGTGTCGAGCGGGTCACCGACCAGTTTGCCGACCTGTCGTTCGTCGACAGTCGCCCGGTGCTCTTCCAGGGCCGGCTCTTCTTCGCCGTCGACGACGACGTCTTCGGCCGCGAGCTCTGGGCGATCGACCCGATGACGGCGGTCTTCTGCGACGGCTTCGACGACGGCCACGACGACGACTGGACCGCGAGCGTGCCGTAGCGACCCTCGACGAAGCGCGGCTTCAGCCCTTGGAGGTCCCGGGTTGCGCGAGCTCGCGCAGGAGAAAGGCGCGCGCCCGTTGCCAGTCGCGGCGGACGGTGCGCTCGTTCCTCCCGAGGGCGAGGGCGAGCTCGGCGTCGGTCATGCCGGCGAAGAAGCGGCCTTCGACGAGCCTGGCGAGCTGCGCATCGACAGCCTCCAGCCGGTCGAGCGCGCGATCGAGCGCCACGACGTCGACGGCGACCGCCTCGACGCGAGCATCCGCCTCCAGGAGCTCGACAGGCACGGCGCCGCCGCCGCGCTTGCCGGCGACCCGGCTGCGCGCCGCGTCGACGAGGATCTGACGCATCGCCCGCGCTGCCAGGGCGAAGAAGTGCTGCCGGTCCTGGATGGCGACGGGCGCCCCCTGCGAGAGCTTGAGGAACGCCTCGTGGACGAGGACGGTGGTCGAGAGCGTGTCGCCCGGCCGGCTCCTCGCGCGCTGGCGACGGGCGAGCCGGTGCAGCTCCCCATAGACTGCGGCAAAGGCGCGCTCCAGCGCGGCGCGATCGCCTTCGCGCGCAGCGGCGAGCAGCTGGGTGACGGATTCGTCAGCCACGTCCCGCCACGATACGACCGCGCCCGCGCGACACGCAAGGCGCAAGAGGTTCGGGCTAAGGCACCCGGCTCGACCAGGCGAGCATCCCCGCCGACTCGAAGCCGTCGGCGAACAGGCGGCAGGGACCGCTCGAGATGCCGCTGTTCCTCACCCGGACATCCTCGATCGACTCGAGCCGCGCGCCCCCCGTCGTCCGCAACAGGCTCGTCCAGCAGCCGGCGACCCCCGCCGCCGTACCGTCGAGCGAGAGCCCGGCGAGCGTCACGTCGTTCGCCGCGCCGCTCACCTCGATCGTGCCGGTCACGATCGAGAGCCCCGAACCGGCGCCTTCGACCGCGACGTCGCGCGCGACGACGACGTTCTCGGGATAGCTCCCGGCGGCGAGTTGGATCGCCGTGCACGCGACGTCGCGCACCCTGGGCCTCGAGGGCTGCGCGGGTCGGGTTCGCGTCCTTTCCGATCGAGACGCCGCCGCCATAGCGGTTGAGCAGCAGCGGCGCGTCCTGCTGCGGATCGAAGAGGCCGGGCCGGGATCGTGCCTGGAGCCCTTTGCCCTCCATGGTGAGGGAATACTCGGCTGTCAGCCGTTGAGTGGCGCTGTGCACCACGGTCAGGGCGCCGTCTTCGCGCGGGAAACTGCCGACGGGCTGCATCCGGCGATTGCCGATGCCGACGCGGTTGCCCACGGCGTTGTAGACACGAACGTCCGGGCCCTCGCTGTAGGACGTCCAGATGCCGGCGGAGCCGGTGTCGTCCGGGGCACAGGCCCAGACGCCGGTTACGCGTTTCGCGATCTGGCCGTCGGGACAGGAGAGCGTGGCCAGGCTGTCGTCGTCGGCGCAGACCCAGTTCGTTGCGCGCCACGAGACCGGCGCCGGCCGGCGAGTGGCTGAGGCCGAGGACGCCGAAGGCGTTGCCGGAGCTGTCGGGATTCTCGCCGCGGATGGCGGCGATGCCGGTGGCCACTCCGGCTTGCGAGCCACCCCCGGGTGCGCCCGTCGCGGTCGAGCCGGAACACCGCGAGCTCGTAGCCGGTCGCGCCGGGCAGCGCGCTCCAGGTGAAGATCGGAGAGGCGCTGGTCGCTTCAACCGCGCGGTCGCGCTCGCCGGGCGAGACCGCGACGAGGTCGGCGCGCGCCGCGGGATAGGTGGGCCCTGCGAGCAGGGCGGCGGCCAGGGCGAGCCCGGCGGCTCGGCAGGCGGCATCCGGTCGGTTCAGGCCAGGTATTCACGCGAGGCAGGGCCGAATCCGGGCATCAGCGGAGACGCTCGACGATTTGGCGTGCGTAGGCTTCGTACTGCTCGCGCAAGTCGACCTTGCGGCCGTCGCCGTGGGTGAAGAGGTACTCCCCCTTCGCGCCGCCGGAAGCGAGCGCTGTGCCGTCGAGGATGAGGGTGATGGCAGTGCCGTCCGCCAGGATCACCTGATTCAGCCAGCCGGCGTCCGACCGGCGCCCGCGGAGTCCGCCGCCGAGGTCGACCTCCGCGCCGCCGAGGAACGGCGTCGGTACGTAGCGGCCCACCGAGATCGAGACGCCCAGGCGCTGGTCGTCGACCGTCCACCAGCAGACCGAATCCGAGTCGACCTCGCGCTCCACGGCACCGGCGTAGGAGCTGATGCGCTCGATGTCCGCCGGCGTGATGAGGGTGCAGGGCTCGGATAGCGCTCCCTTCGCCGACCTCGCTGTCTGCGCACTCCCCGACGGCTCCGCAGCGGCGCGCGCCGCTGTCTCTCCGTCTTCGCCGCAGCCGGCGAGGCTTGAGGCCAGCAGCACCAGCGCCGGCCAGGTTCCCTTCCCGCGTCTCCTCAGCATCGCCTCTCCTCCTGGTCTCGGAAGGGGAAAACGTCGAAGCGCCCGGAATCCGGGCGTCCAGGGAGCTCGCCCGGATCTCGCGCCCCCGACTACGATTTCGGCGCGATGCGCCTCGCCAGCGCGCTGATCTTCGCCGACGACCTCGAACGGGGTTCGACGGCCGGCTGGTCGTTGCGGGTGCCTTAGGGCGGGTTGCCTGGACAGGCGGCGAGCGCCCGTTCCGCGGCCTGGCGATCGGGGTGTGCGGGTCCCAGAGCCTTGGTGAGGAGTCTCACCGCTTCGGAAAGGAGGGGCTGGCACCGGTCGGTGCGCCCGGGCTCGTCGAGTGCCGCGCCGAGCAGGGTGAGCGTTTTTCCGGTGGCGAGGTTGCCTTCGGGGGAGTTCGTGCGGCGGATCGCGAGCGCCTCCTCGAGCTTCGTCTGCGCCCCGCTCCGCCTACCCTGGCGCAGCAGAAGATCGCCCTGGCGCTCGAGCGTGTCGGCGTGGAAGTCGCTCGCCCCGAGCTCGGTCGCGACCTCGGTCGCTCGCGCAGCCTCGAGCTCGCGCTGTGCGTCGGCGAAGGCGCCACGCCGGGCGAGTGCCGAGCCCAGCGCCGAGCGGGCGAACGCGGTGTCGCCGTGCGCCGTGCCGAACAGTCCGGTGAAGATCCCGACGGCCTCGCGGGCGAGCGCTTCGGCGCGCGCGGTCTCGCCCGCGACGAGGGCGATGTTCGAGGCCTGCACCAGCGTGTAGCCCAGCGTCTGCGGCTGTTTGGCGTCGCGCAGGGCTGAGGCCACCCGTTCGAGGGCCTCCAGGGCTTCGGCAAAGTCGCCGTCGTACGCCGCCAGGCGCGCCTGCAGACGGATCGAGAGCAGCGTCTCGCCGTGCGCCGCACCGAGCACACGGATCAATCGCTCGGGGAGGTCCTCGAGGGCGCGCCGGGCCTCGTCCCGGCGGCCGAGCGTCGAGAGCGCGACGATCTCGTTCAGCGTGGCGGAGAGCGTCAAGGGCGCGTCGGGGCCTTCGACCTCTCGGGCGAGCGCGGCGGTCTCGTGGGCCGCCGTTGCCGCTTCCGCAGTTCGACCGCTGTTGATCAGCTGGGAGGTCCGTGTCGTCAGCACATGGAGGAGGATCGCGCTATCGGCGCCGAAGCGCTCGCGTGCATCGACCGCCGCGCGCTCGATCCAGGCGGCGGCCTCGGCGTAGCGTCCGAGGGCGAAGACCGACTTGGCGAGCCCGACGCGCGACTCGATCGCAGCCTCCTGGTCCTCGCGCTCGGTGCTCTCGCCGAGGCGCGGGCCGGCGAGCCGTTCGAGCTCCGCAGCCTCTTCGAAGGCGTTGCGCTGGTAGCGGATCTCGGCGAGCAGCCGGCGGGCGCGGGCGGTCGCGAGCGAGCCGTCGCCGGCGACGGCAATGCGGGCGTCGAGCACCCGTCGCGCAAGCGGCTCCGCTTTCTCGTACTCGCCGAGCTGCAGATAGACCGAGGCGATCTCGGCGAGCAACGGGAGCTGCAGCTCGGGGCGCCCGGCGAGCTCGCGATCGACGCGGTCGACGCCGGCCGCGAGCATCTCGCGGTCGGTCATCACTCGCCCCTGCGCCTGGTTGGGGTCGGCGCTCGCGAAGAGGCTGACGAGGAAGGCGCGGGAGGTCTCGGCGATCTCGGCTTCGTCGCGGGCGCGCGCCGCCTCGCGTTCGGCGCGGCGGGCCTGCGTGACCGCCACGGCGAGCGCTGTCATGAGGGCGGTTACTGCGACCACCGAGAGCACGAGTGCCAACCGATGGCGGCGCGCGAACTTCCGCATCCGGTATGCGGGCGAGTCGCCGCGCGCCTCGACCGGGCGTCCCTGCAGATGCCGGTGCAGGTCGCTGGCGAGCGCCTCGACGGAGGGGTAGCGGCGCTCGGGCTCCTTGGCCATGGCGCGCTGGACGATGCGCTCGAGGTCGCCGGCGAGCCGGCGCGCGAGCCTTGCGCCCTCGGGGCGCGAGGCGTCCGCGATCGCCGCCTGGGGGAGGCGGACGGGCTCGGCTCCGACGATCGCCTGCTCGACCGTGAACGGGCTCTGGTCGGCGAGGGAGTATGGGAGCCTGCCGGCGAGGAGCTCGAAGAGCAGCACGCCGAGAGCGTAGACATCGGTCGCCGTGGTGATCGATCCGCCGGTGACCTGCTCGGGTGCGGCGTACTGCGGCGTCAGCGCGCGCAGCAGGGTCGGCTGCGACGGCGGTGCCTCTGCGCCCGGCGAGAGGAGCTTCGCGATGCCGAAGTCGAGGAGCTTCACCCGTCCCGCGCCGTCGACCATGACGTTCGAAGGTTTGAGATCGCGGTGGACGACCAGGTTGCGGTGCGCGTACTCGACTGCCGAACAGACCTCGAGGAAGAGTGCGAGACGCTCGTCGACGCTCGCCCGGGTCTCCCGGCAGGCCTGCGTGATCGTCCTGCCCTCGACCAGCTCCATGACGAGATAGGGCGTGCCGTCGTCGGCGACGCCGGCGTCGAGCATGCGTGCGATGCCGGGATGCTCGAGCCGGGCGAGGATGCCGCGTTCGGCCAGAAAGAGCTGATGACGAAGGCTCTCCTGCGCTCCGACGGAGAGCAGTTTCACTGCGGCGCGCTGGAGGAAGCCCTCCCCCCGGCGCTCGCCGAGGAAGACTCGGCCCATGCCCCCTTCGCCCAGAAGCCGGCCGAGAGTCCAGGTGCCGAGGGTCCGGCCGGGGGCGGCCGGAGGGGGCAGTTCCGCGGCAGCGTCGACGAGCGGCTCGACCCAGGAGCGCTGCTGGCCGTCGAGCAGAGAATGGGCGCTCTCGCCCGCCGCGAGCAGGTCGGCGAGCTCGCGGGCGAGTCCGCTATCGTCCGCGCACCGCTCGCGAACGAAGGCGGCGCGCGCCCCATCGTCCGGCAGCTCTCTCGCTTCGTCGAAGAGAGTCCATAGCCTCTCCCAACGGTCAGCGGCGCTCTCGGTCAGATCCGCCTCCCTCCCGGGGCCGGTCCTGTCGCCACGGCGCCTCGCGCTCCCGGGTCCGGTCTCAGCCCTTGGCTGCCCCGAGCTGCACGAGTTCCTGCTCGCGGAACTCGCGGGCCTTCTCGTCCAGGCCGGCGGCGACGGCCTCCTCTTCGGACAGTCCCTTCTCCCCGGCGTAGTCGCGCAGCTGCTGGGTGAGCTCCATCGAGCAGAAGTGCGGGCCGCACATCGAGCAGAAGTGAGCGCTCTTCGCGCCCTCCTGCGGCAGCGTTTCGTCGTGGTAGGCGCGCGCCGTCTCGGGGTCGAGGGAGAGGTTGAACTGATCCTCCCAGCGGAACTCGAAGCGTGCCTTCGAGAGGGCGTCGTCGCGCTCCTGCGCGCCGGGCAGGCCCTTGGCGAGGTCGGCGGCGTGGGCGGCGATCTTGTAGGCGATGCAGCCCTGCTTGACGTCCTCCTTGTTGGGCAGGCCGAGGTGCTCTTTCGGCGTCACGTAGCAGAGGAGGGCCGTGCCGTGCCAGGCGATCATCGCCGCGCCGATGGCGCTGGTGATGTGGTCGTAGCCCGGAGCGATGTCGGTGACCAGCGGCCCCAGGGTGTAGAACGGCGCCTCCTTGCAGATCCTCTGCTGGCGGTCGACGTTCTCTTTGACCAGATGCATCGGCACGTGCCCGGGGCCCTCGATCATCACCTGGCAGTCGTGCCGCCAGGCGACGTCGGTGAGCTCGCCCAGGGTGTCGAGCTCGGCGAACTGCGCGGCGTCGTTGGCGTCGGCGATCGAACCGGGGCGCAGGCCGTCGCCCAACGAGAACGAAACGTCGTAGCGCTTCATCAGCTCGCAGATCTCTTCGAAGTGGGTGTAGAGGAAGTTCTCCTTGTGGTGCGCGAGGCACCATTTGGCGAGGATCGAGCCGCCGCGCGAGACGATGCCGGTGACCCGCTTCGCGGTGAGCGGGATGTACTTCAGGCGCACGCCGGCGTGGATGGTGAAGTAGTCGACCCCCTGCTCGCACTGCTCGCGCAGGGTCTCCATGTAGATCCCGATGGTGAGCTCTTCGACCTTGCCCTTGACCTTCTCGAGCGCCTGGTAGATCGGCACGGTGCCGATCGGCACGGTCGAGTGGCGGACGATCGCCTCGCGGGTGGCGTGGATGTTCTTGCCGGTGGAGAGGTCCATCACCGTGTCTGCGCCCCACTTCACGGCCCAGGTCAGCTTCTCGACCTCCTCCTCGATCCCCGAGGAGACCGCCGAGTTGCCGATGTTGGCGTTGATCTTGGTCTTGAAGGCTTTGCCGATGACCATCGGCTCGAGCTCGGTGTGGCGGATGTTGGCCGGAATGATGGCGCGTCCGCGGGCGACCTCCGAACGGATCGACTCGGG